>NZ_DATNPA010000094.1:0-5301 GCF_036703385.1 Allocoleopsis sp.
GTTGGTTGGTGAGGTATGAGAGTTCTTAAGTCAGTGCCATTCGATTTAAGACCTATACCAATTGACTTTTTTGATGTCACATTTCACACCCCCCCCAGCCCCCCGAATTCAAGGGGGGAGTTATCAGAGAATATGTGTCAAACTCAAAGCCAAGCGGTATTAAAGTTTCAGGTTAATGTGCATAAGCAGGCAAGGCGGTTAAGTCTAAGCAACGATCTAAACAACGGGTTTCAATCTTGTCTAAAAGAACTTTAATCAAAGCGTATTGATTTAAAACAGCTGCTGGTACGCTCAAACCCGTCATTTCTCGCCTAGGTATTGGTACATTCTGATCTAGCTTAAACTGACCATCCTTGAGTTGAAATAAGGCACATACCTGCTGCAAGACCTGAACTTGAAATAAATGTTTTAGCTGTTCGTCTTGTAAAACCCCTTGGTTTTTAAGGCAAAAACCAAGGGGTTGATCGTTTGGATAGAACTGAAACAGCTTAGTGGCTACCTGATGACTGACCCAGTTGCGTTGCTTAATCAGCGAAATTAAACCTTGCTGATCTAATCGATTAGCTGCTGCTACGATGCGACCCTCATAAATCCAAATGTAATGGACTGAGGGCAGGGTTGATGAAAATTCTGGCAGGGCACGAAGTCTCAGTACCCCAGTTTTATGCCCTTTATCGAGGAACTGGAAGATTTCTGGCAAGGGGAAGTCTCTGAGAAAGCCAATGGTAGACATACGGTGTTCAATTAACGATTAAAAGACAGACTGAGAGAACCAACTACCATTTTCAGGTGTAAGCTCTTTTCTCTAGATTTTCTACTTACCTTCATAAAACGTTTCTATTTTTTTAACAATTGTCTATTCAATATAAACCAAGGCTCCTACGATTTTAAAGAACTATTAAGTTTAAAGAAGTCCCATCAAGAAAATTACGTTCTATGTTTCATCAAGTAGGGTTTTTGTCTTAGATTAAGCTAAGACAAAATTACAAGTTTTAGTTTGTATAGGTAATTACAAAAAAGTTTTTGTTCATGTAGGTAATGCATTAGTTTAATGCAATGCTCAACAAGTTAAAAGGAAGAAGGAAAGAGGGAAAGGGTGGAAGGGAGAATATTTAGTAGCGTAAATTACCGAAAATAATGGGTTTAAATCCTCCCTCTTCTATGGGGAGTTTTCTTGACTTATAGCCATTTTGGCTATCCAACGTTTCTTTGCTAATTGCAAAGCCAACAAACCTGGAAAGAAAGGGTATCCACAGTTCAAGAAGTTCACTCGGTCTGTGGAGTACAAAACCACAGGCTGGAAACTTTCTTGTGATCAAACAAGCCTGATTTTTACACATGGATTTGCTGTTGGCACCTTTAGATTGGTCGGCTCTCGTGACTTGCACTTCTATGCTCCATCACAGATTAAGCGGGTGCGGGTAATTCGTAGAGCAGATGGCTACTAGGCTCAGTTCTGCATCAGTGTAGAGCGAACAGAAGAAATCACCTCTTAGGTAAAGCTATTGGTATAGATGTTGGTTTGAACTACTTCTTGACCGATAGTACCAGAGCAACAGTCCCTAACCCTCGCCATCTGCGTAAAAGTGAGAAGGCTCTGAAGAGGGCACAGCAACGAGTATCTAGTAAGAAGAAGGGGTCGAACAGCCACAAAAAGGCTATCAACCGATTAGGAATAAAACACCTCAAGGTCAGGAGGCAACGTAAAGACTTTGCTATTAAAACAGCATTGTACGTAGTGAAATCTAGCGATTTCATAGCCTATGAGGATTTACAGGTGAAAAATGTGGTAAAGAATCATAAGCTTGCTAAGTCAATCAGTGATGCTGCTTGGTCACAGTTTGCCCAATGGTTGCACTATTTAGGAAAAGTGTATGGGAAAGAGGATGGCGAGGTGTAGTTGATGCACTGAATTAAATCGTCAAGCTCTCGTTGCATCTGGGTACAGACTTTCTCATAGCAAGCATCCACATAATCGCGATCGCTCGCCGCTTCCCGTCCATAGCGCTCAAATATGATCGGCGCACAAACACGGGTGTGGATTTGTATAGGTAACGGAATATTCGGCAAAGGGCCAATTCCGACGCCCCAAGGTAAGCCCAAATAAATGGGAAACACACCCATATCTGGGTCAAACCACAAAGGAACACCCCATTCATGCAGTTGTAGTGCCTGCTGGTAAAAATCTCCTAAAATCATCAGAGTATCGTGGGCACCGTGAGAAATCGCAGGTACAATGGGTGCTTCTTCCCGCAGAGCCAATTTAATAAACCCCTTACGTCCTGCAAAGTAAATGCGATCGCGCAGGCTATGGGGACGGAACATATCTTCAGCCCCGCCGGGATAGACAAGAACAGCGGCATCTTTGCGAAGGGCTGCGATCGCCGTTTTGGGGTGAGCAATGATTGCCCCAACTGGAGCCGCTAACCGACCCACGTTGGGGATTTTCCAAGCCAAGCGGTGCATCAGTCCGTAGGTTAAACGTTCATAACCAAATCTACGGAACCAATCGTACATAAACATCGAAGTATCCGGTGAAGCCGAGCCGCCATTATGGGTACCGACAATCAGCATCTTCCCCTCCGGGGGAATGTGATGCCAGCCCTCCGTTTGAACTCGAAAGTAAGAGTGGTACAACCATTCCCACACAGGCATCCAAGCTTTAATCACCTCAGGATCGCGCTGATCTAGCGACCAACCATCATATAGAGGCTCATAGGCTTGAGCATGACTTCGGTAACGAGCCGTCAAAAGATCGAAAAAATTAAACAATGGTTTTTAACCGCCCCAAACAAGGAAATAGCGTTTTTAGGATAATCCTGGGTTGGGTTCTCTGGCAAATCTGAACGATATTATCCCGCCCGCTTTGCGCCTCGGTGAGAAGTCACCCGATGAGAAAAGTGTGATGAATTTTTAACATTTCACCCCAATAACCCAAAAATTGTTAAATTGGATACAGAAATATTTTTTTGAATTTTGCCTTTAATCGGAAATCTATGCAAAATTACAAGCCTGTAGGCACCTAGTTCTGGAATTGATGGATATCAATCGCTAAAAAACACATCAAAAAGCTATGTTGGAGGCACAGGATATGAAACTCTCTTATCGGGGCGTTAACTACGAAAATTCATCCCCCATGCTCGAAGTCATTGAAGGGGATATCGGTGGGATCTATCGGGGTCAAAATTGGAGATCGCATTATCTTAGACACATCCCCGAACCCGCACCTGTACACGATCTGAAATATCGTGGTGTGGCTTACCGCACGGGTAAACCTGCTGTTGCTGTACCTTCTGCGGCAGCGGCACGCTGCACATTGCCCGGTTTCCACAAGCGGGAACGAGAACAAGAATTGAATCAGCTAACTAGAACTCACCTGAGCAATATTCGCAACAGCTTAGAACGCCGGATGCAAGTGGCGAGAGCGAAAGGAGATGAGAAGCTAGTTCGGTTGCTAGAGCAAGAGAGAATGACGTTACCTCTCCAATAGTTTTCTCAGGAACGGGAGAGTTGTCGGTTTCAAGTAAAACGTTGGGCGATCGTATGCGATCGCCTTTTTTCATGGCTGGCGAAAGTTGAGTGACGCTACACCTTACAACTTACGCACAGCCTCTATCTGTAGGGTGTGTTAGCGTAGCGTAACGCACCATGACCAAACTATAAAAGGCGTTCGCCGTCAACACCCAAAAGCGTTAGCGTGGCAGTAAGCTTTTGCTTTGAGAAACTTCACAGAAACTGGCAAAATTTTGCAGGTAGCTACCTCCAGGAGATCACTCTGATGCTTGAATCTTATCGTCAACACGTTGCTGAGCGAGCCGCTTTGGGTATTCCCCCCTTGCCGCTGAACGCCGAACAAACTGCCGAACTGTGCGAATTGCTGAAAAATCCGCCTGTGGGCGAAGAAGAAACCTTAATGTCATTGTTGCGCGATCGCGTCCCTCCCGGCGTCGTTCCGGCAGCTTACGTCAAAGCTGGGTTTTTAACGGCGATCGCAAAAGAGGAAATCACCTGTCCCCTGATTACTCCCCAGTGGGCAGTAAACCTTTTAGGCACAATGATGGGGGGTTACAATGTCCATTCATTGATTGATTTACTCAAATCCAGCCATCCGTCAATGGCGGCATCAGCGGCAGTAGCCTTAAGCAAGACGTTACTGGTGTTTGATGCCTTTCACGACGTTTTAGCATTGTCAGATGTCAATCCCTATGCCAAGCAGGTAATCGATTCTTGGGCAAATGCCGAATGGTTTATCACCCATCCTAAACTAGCGGAAACGATTACCGTTACCGTGTTCAAAGTGCCGGGAGAAACGAATACCGATGATTTATCTCCTGCACCCCACGCCACCACTCGCCCGGATATCCCACTTCACGCCTTGGCAATGTTGGAATCCAAAATGCCAGGAGGCATCGAAACGATCGCCCAACTCAAGGAAAAAGGGCATCCTGTGGCGTATGTTGGGGATGTTGTGGGTACGGGTTCCTCCCGCAAGTCTGCGATTAACTCGGTGCTGTGGCATATTGGCAACGATATTCCCTTTGTCCCGAATAAGCGGTCTGGGGGATATATTTTAGGAAGTGCGATCGCGCCTATCTTCTTCAATACCGCTGAAGATTCTGGTGCATTACCCATTGAGTGTGATGTCAGCCAGATGGAAACGGGAATGGTAATTACCATCCATCCTTATAAAGGAGAAATTACCAACGAAGCTGGAGAAGTGATTTCCACCTTTACCCTCAAGCCTGACACCATTCTCGATGAAGTCAGAGCTGGTGGACGGATTCCTCTATTAATTGGGCGCAGTCTCACCGACAAAACCCGCGAAGCTTTAGGATTAGAACCCAGCACTCTGTTCACTCGTCCTAAAATGCCAGAGGATACAGGCAAAGGCTTTACACTGGCACAAAAAATGGTAGGGAAAGCGTGCGGTTTACCTGGTGTGCGTCCCGGTACCTCTTGCGAACCTATTATGACGACCGTTGGTTCTCAGGATACCACCGGCCCGATGACTCGCGACGAATTGAAAGAACTCGCCTGTTTAGGGTTTAGTGCAGACTTGGTAATGCAGAGTTTCTGCCATACCGCTGCTTATCCCAAACCCGTGGATATCAAAACTCACAAAGATTTACCGGATTTCTTCGCCTCTCGCGGTGGTGTAGCCTTGCGTCCCGGTGATGGCATTATTCACTCTTGGCTGAACCGGATGCTATTGCCGGATACTGTTGGAACAGGTGGCGACTCTCATACTCGCTTCCCCTTGGGAATTTCTTTCCCAGCCGGTTCCGGGTTAGTGGCGTTTGC
>NZ_DATNPA010000095.1:0-3537 GCF_036703385.1 Allocoleopsis sp.
TTTCATGCTTCGGTTTTGCCACTACTTCTAAAAGATTAAAAATAGATTGCTTTGATAACCGTCTGTTACTCTTGCGCCGATTACACTTAATACAACTCGGAACCCAATTATAGTAGCTGTTAATCTCAAATTCGGAGCCTAACCCATATTCAACTTTAATTTTTTCTAATTCATCAGGATTACTCAGAAGACTTTCAGGTAAAGCATGATCGATCTCTAAATCTTTGAAACGCATTATAGGGTCATCACAATGGGCACATCGTCTCTTGTGTGCTAGCCAAATAGCCATTCTTTCTATATCAGAAAACTGATATTTAGCCATAACAGAATTTAGAACATAGCTTAAGAGGATTTATAGATTAAAAGCTGACAGTTTATCTGATGTAAAAATACTCCTACAACCAATAAAAGCTATAGAGCTAAACCACGCCTATTCTTCTTTATCCAGTTCCTTAAGCTCCTCTCTATACTTCTCCACGGCTGACTGTAGGAGCATCTGAGCCATAGGAATGCCTATTCTCTCGGATATGATCTTGAGCTTTCTGTGGAGGTCATTAGGTATAGTTACCTTGAGTTGCTTATTCTTCTCGCGATCGATCGGCATCTGAACTAGGACTTAGATACCCCATAAGAATACCCTGAGTAGGCTCTATCCTCCTCAGAGTCTTTATTTCAGGACTTTGTAGGGGTTACTTAGTCCAATCAATGTATTCAAGTATTAGCACTCAATACGCCTAAGTACTGCCCTAATGTTGGCTCCTGCCTGCATGAACTTCTTACAGGGGTCGGAGTAGTAACCGTTGCTCACCTTGGCTTTGTCGGCTTTCTCTTGGCAGATAGTAGCGATTATGGCTAGGACTGTTTTGAGTCCTAGCTCATCTATCAGTATCTCCAAGTCATCTTTATTAGTGATGGGTCTATTCATAAGTTACCTTAATAGTCTAAGCAAACACCCTGAGGTAACCTCTCAGAGTGACACAGGCAATCTTAGGATACACCAAGTAGGGGCTACTAAGTCCAAAAATGCTCCTTTAAGTGTGATCTCAAGATGCGCGATCGCACTCACTCCAGCACTGCCTGTCCCAAACGTTTCAAAATCCGTAAAACCTCGCCTAACTCGTGCCGCCGAGGAAAGAGTGAAAATGTCCGGGATGCGTCATATTGGGGAACATTTCCTTGACGTAGCTTCAAAAACACAAACTCATCACCGTTTGTTGCCATGCCGAATACTGGACGTTCGCTCTGCGGACTAGCCAACATATAAGCTAGTAACTGCGGCAATGCTGCCGGAACTGGAATACTTGTCCGCTTCGACTCAACAACCAAAATCCAAAGTCGCTGCTGTACAACTAGCACATCGATAAAACCGCGAATTGTTTCTTCAGGATCGTCCAGTTCTAGTGCAATACCATAAGGCGAACGAAGGCGGAAGGGTGGATCGATAAAACCTGCAAGTTCCAATAGTGGCGAAACGACCACGAGGTTAATCGTGCCCTCTAACAACAAACCCTCAAAGCGATGATAATCATAGCGTTGCTTAATGCGATCAATGCCAACTTGTTCCCGCTCATCAAGTTCAGGTAAATCTTCAACCCACTCGCTGAAAAAGCCCTCATTGTCAGCCTGACGCAAATTACAGCGAACTTGAAGATCGCTCAAGCTCTTGATAGTGTCAGTAATTCCTACACCAGTAACCATCCGCTGCTACCTACTTGCTGCCCTTAGTCTAGCAATGAGCGATCGCATCACCGACTAGGCGCTCAGTGTGAAATGTGTCTATCAATTGCATACGATCATCATTAGAGTCCTGTTTGTAATGCTCCTGGGAGGACGGCAATACCCCGTGAGGAAGGCGGGAACACCGATCCTGCGGTAGGCAAGTAACTTTTTACAATGGCGTTAGTTAAAGAAATTATCTATCTATTGAAGAGTAACCAGACAATTCATCATGCAACCTACTAATCCTAATCAATTTACAGAAAAAGCCTGGGAAGCCATCGCGCGTACCCCAGATATTGCCAAAGCTGCTCAACAACAACAGCTGGAAAGCGAACATTTGCTCAAAGCGCTGTTGGAGCAAGATGGACTGGCTAATAGTATTTTTAATAAACTTGAAGTGCCCGTGCAGCAAGTACGCGAGGCAACGGAAAGCTTTATCCAGCGACAGCCTAAGGTTTCTGGCAGTAGTGGCTCAGTCTATCTCGGACGCAGCTTGGATGCTCTGTTAGATCGAGCAGACTCTTATCGCAAAGACTACAAAGATGAGTTCATCTCGATCGAGCATCTGATACTGGCATATCTTAAAGACGATCGCTTTGGTAAAGGCTTATTCCAAGAATTTAAACTAGATGAGAAAAAGCTCAAGAACGCGATTGACCAAATTCGAGGGAACCAGAAAGTGACCGACCAAAACCCAGAAGGCAAATACGAAGCACTGGAAAAATATGGACGCGACCTGACAGCAGCGGCTCGTGAAGGGAAGCTCGACCCCGTGATTGGGCGGGATGATGAGATTCGCCGCACCATACAGATTCTCTCACGTCGCACAAAAAATAATCCAGTACTGATTGGGGAACCTGGAGTCGGTAAAACTGCGATCGCAGAAGGGTTGGCGCAGCGTATTGTTGCCGGTGATGTTCCCGAATCTCTCAAAGACCGTAAATTAATTGCCCTAGATATGGGTGCACTGATTGCGGGTGCTAAGTTCCGAGGCGAATTTGAAGAACGTCTGAAAGCGGTACTCAAAGAAGTCACTGACTCTCGTGGTCAACTCATTCTATTTATAGATGAAATCCACACCGTTGTCGGTGCCGGTGCGACTCAAGGCGCGATGGATGCTGGCAACCTGCTCAAACCGATGTTGGCGCGAGGTGAGTTGCGGTGTATCGGTGCTACCACCCTGGATGAGTACCGCAAGTACATCGAGAAAGATGCGGCATTAGAACGCAGATTCCAGCAGGTTTATGTTGACCAGCCGAGTGTAGAAGATACGATTTCGATTCTGCGGGGACTTAAGGAGCGTTATGAACTCCACCACGGGGTGAAGATTTCTGACAGTGCTTTAGTTGCAGCTGCAACGTTATCCACTCGATATATTAGCGATCGCTTCCTGCCGGATAAAGCGATCGACCTAGTCGATGAAGCCGCCGCACGGCTGAAAATGGAGATTACCTCCAAGCCGGAAGAACTCGATGAAATTAACCGCAAAATCCTCCAATTGGAAATGGAACGCTTGTCGCTGCAAAAAGAAAGCGATCGCGCCTCGGTTGAACGGCTGGAACGACTGGAAAAAGAACTCGCCAACCTCAAAGAAGAGCAACGGACTTTAAATGCTCAGTGGCAGTCCGAAAAAGATGTACTCAACCACATTCAGAGCATTAAAGAAGAAATTGACCGAGTAAATGTGGAAATTCAGCAAGCCGAGCGCGATTACGACCTAAACAAGGCGGCTGAGTTGAAATATAGCAAATTAGCCCAGTTGCAAAAATCCCTACAAGAGGCAGAATCCCAACTAGCGGCGACCCAAACCAATGGTAA
>NZ_DATNPA010000096.1:0-6959 GCF_036703385.1 Allocoleopsis sp.
AGGAGCTGAAACTCCCTCTGGCGTTGTTCGGCCTGTAGAATGGACGGAATTATCGCCGATGGAACAGGCTCGATTAAGTTTGACTGTCGCCCATTCAGCTCTTTTGCAACTCCAAAACTTCAGCGACAATCCGGAACAGCCATGACGCTGAATCCGCTGGATTCGTTGCTCCTGTTCAGTCCTTAGGCTTGAACCCCTTCTTTATCTCTATCTATTCTCTTGGTAGACTAATCGCTCGCTGGATGAACACACCTTGAATATTTGGTGGCTTGAGCTTTGGTGTCGGTAAGAACACCACAATGTCTTAATGTAAACTTGCCCTCGCCCCTTGCACTTCTACCTTTTCCTACTTGAATACTGGGTGTGAATACACGAGACTAAATTGTTAGGCTCCATTCATCGAAACTACCAGAAAAAGAAGGTTTTCTTTACTTGTGGAACTTTTAATTGTTTTTCTATTAAGCATCGCCAGTGGTATTTTTGTGATGTCAGAGATGGCCATTGTCTCTGCACGCAAGGTGCGGCTGCAACAGATGGCCAATCAGGGGAATGTCAGCGCCCGCCTTGCCTTAGAACTGGCTAATGCTCCGAATCAGTTTTTAGCGATCGTTCAGGTAGGGATAACGCTAATTATCATCGTGTCCGGTGCTTTCGGTGAATCAGCTATAGCGAAGAAAGTAGCGCCTCTGCTGGATTTCCTACCCTGGCTGGAACCCTATAGTGATGCGATCGCTTCGGCAATTTCGATTTTGCTCGTTACGTATCTGACCCTAGTCATTGGCGAACTGGTACCCAAGCGGGTGGCGTTAAACAATCCAGAAAATATTGCTTCTGCGATCGCCAGACCGATGCGGATGTTCGCGACAATTGCCTCTCCGGTTGTTTATCTGTTGAGTGCTTCAACCGATTTGGTGGTCAGGATATTGGGCATCAAGCCGTCCACAGCACCACAAGTTACAGAGGAAGAAATCAAGGTTTTGATCGAGCAAGGTACCGAGGCGGGAACGTTTGAGGAAGCTGAACAAGACATGGTGGAACGGGTGTTTCGCTTGGGCGATCGGCGAGTTAGTGCCTTGATGACGCCGCGTCCCGAAATTGTCTGGCTTGACCTAGACGACTCCGCTGAGACGAATCGGCAGACTATTCTTGATAGCTCTCATTCCCGATACCTCGTTTGTCAGGGTGAGCTTGACAACACCCTTGGGATCATCCGTGTCAACGATCTATTATCCGACTGTCTTTCTAGTAAACCGCTTGACCTGACAAAAGCTTTGCAACGCCCTGTCTATGTGCCAGAAAGTACACCTGGGTTAAAAATTTTGGAGTTGTTCAAGCAATCCAGTACTCAGATGGCGATCGTTGTTGATGAATATGGTGTGATTCAGGGATTGGTTACACTAAACGATATTTTAGAAGAAATTGTTGGAGATCTACCCTCTGTCGATCAGGTAGACGAACCCCAGGCCGTGCGGCGTGAGGATGGTTCCTGGTTAGTGGATGGAATGTTACCCGTGGAAGAGCTTTTTGAATTATTAGACATTGGAGAATTGCCAAAAGAGCAACGCGGTAACTATCACACTGTAGGTGGCTTTGTCGTTACACATTTAGGGCGTATTCCAACGGCTACTGATACCTTTGAGTGGCAAGGTATCCGCTTTGAAGTGATGGATATGGACGGCAACCGAGTTGATAAGGTGCTAGTGTTGACACTCTCCGCCCTATAAAGTGCGGAGATTCTTCGTTCATAGACCCAGCTTGCTCCGACAGGATTGCTTCAGCCAGAGTAGAGGCTAAATCTCCCGTTTGCGTTAGCGAAGCGAGGCGTTAGCCTAGCATGGTGAGCGAAGCGAGGCAAAGCGTTCGGGTGTCAGCAAGCTCTATAATTAGTGTTTCTTTGCTAAACTACTTAGCCTACCTACTAGATATAGCGTAGGCTGGCTTGAGCCTCGATGACCAACACTATCTCCAACACCGTGCATTATCTCCAAGAGTGGGGTTTTTCTTGTGTCGATGACCAGTTAACCCGCCTTAACGTTATACCCTTAAACGGCTCTTGCCCATCAGACTATTTACTGTACGCCGATGCACTCCAACGACGGAATGATGGTCGAGTGAGCCACCACCTCCTCAAACGTTATGAACACACGGAGCAGGGCGGATGGTGGTGTTCCGGAATTGACCTGCTCACGGGAGAAGACGACCTCTGGGGCTGTTTCAAGCCAAGTTTTCCCCGTCGTAGTGCTGACGCCAGGAAGCTGATTAAGTATGAGCATCCCCCACTAACACCGACAGGACTGTTTGCCCTACGCGTCCCCCTTCACCTTTGGCAGCGGATTGCCGATCGCTACGAAATCAGCATCCTACCCGAAGCGATCGACCCCAATCAACCGGATTTTGGCTTCTGGCAGTGGCTGATCGAACACCCACAAATTCCCTTATGCATTACGGAAGGAGCGAAGAAGGCTGGGTCATTACTCACAGCCGGTTATGCGGCGATCGCATTACCCGGAGTCTTTGGTGGCTATCGTGTCCCCCGTGACTCTCAGGGGAATCGCATTGGCAAGTCTCGGCTTATCCCCCAGTTACTGAAACTGGCAACCCAAGGCAGAGAGATTTATCTGACGTTCGACCAAGACACCAAGCCGGCTGCCATCAAGGCCGTCAGCGCAGCGATTCGACAATTGGGATATCTATTAACACAAAAAAAATGTTCCGTCAAGGTTATTACTTGGAATCCAGAACAAGGGAAAGGAGTCGATGACCTCATTGCGGAAAACGGTCAGGCCGCATTTGACGAAGCTTACCAAGCCGCCGTATCGCTCGATACCTGGAAAGCCCAGTCCCTGACGCGCCTGACGTATCCTGCCCATTTACAACTAAATCGCCGCTATTTGGGAGAACTCCCCATTCCTGAAGACGCCCAACTCATCGCGATTAAATCCCCGAAAGGTACGGGTAAGACCCAGTTGTTAGAGGGTATCGTGAAAAAAGCTCTAGAACGCAAGCAGTGGGTGTTGGTCATTGGTCATCGGGTGCGACTGGTGGAGTCCTTGTGTCAGCGCTTTGGACTCAACTATATTACTGAGGTGCGGGACTCTGACTCCGGTACCGCCTTAGGATATGGTCTTTGCATTGATTCCCTCCATCCCACGTCTCAAGCTCACTTCGAGGCGCTCAACTGGTCAGATGGGATTGTGATTATCGATGAAGTTGAACAAGTCCTCTGGCACGGGTTGGATTCGAGTACCTGTAGTAACAATCGGGTGGCTATCCTCAAGTCCCTGAAAACCCTGATGCAAAATGTTTTGGGGGGTGAGGGGCAAGTTTTTGTCACGGATGCTGATTTGAGTGATGTGGCGATCGATTACCTCATTTCCCTATCGGGAGTTCCTCTACAACCCTTCATTATTCAGAATGATTGGAAACCCGGAGCCAGGGAATCATGGCAGGTCAATCACTACACAGAAAGCACCCCAGAACGGTTGATTCAAGACTTGGAACAGCACATTCAAGACGGTGGGAAACCCTTTGTCTGTCTCTCTGCCCAAAAAAGAGGAAGCCAATGGAGTACCTGCACCTTGGAAACTTATCTGCAACAGCGATTTCCAATTGCCAAAGTACTCCGCATTGATGCGGAATCTTTAACCGAGCCAACTCATCCGGCTTATGGATGTATGAGCAACCTGAATCAAGTGTTGGGTAACTATGACATTGTATTAGCAAGTCCAGCCATTGAAACGGGAGTGAGCATTGATCTGCGGGAACACTTTACCTCGGTTTGGGGTATTGCGATCGGGATTCAAAGCGAGAATTCGGTGCGTCAAGCGTTAGGGCGCATTCGTGAAAATTTGCCTCGGTTTGTGTGGGTCGCTCCCTCTGGCTTTAATCGGGTTGGCAACGGCTCAACCTCCATCCTTTCGTTGCTCACATCGGGTCAGAGCCTGACTCAGCTCAATATTAAGTTATTACAGCAATCGGACTTCGATGCCCTCGATGATATTGAGACGGGTTTTCAGGCGGAATCTTTGCTGTGCTGGGCAAAGATGGCAGTCCGGCACAACGCATCCATGCAAAAGTATCGAGAATCGGTATCGGCAGCGCTGAGTGCTGAAGGTCATCAGGTGATTGAAGTCCCCCGCATTGATTTTGGCTTGGGAACTCTATCGCTCAGTCATTCAAAATCCAAAATCCAGAAGCTAAAGTCTGATGGGGAGGAGACTCAAGCGGAAACCAATTCGCTGACGGCGGCGATCGCGGCGGTGAGAGAGCAGAATTATCAGGCTGAGTGTAAGGCGATCGCCTATGCTGAAGACCTAAGCGATAGTCAGTTTCAAGCCCTGCAAAAACGGTTAGTGAAGACACCCAGCCAGCGACGTACACTCCGCAAGCATGAGTTAAAGCGGCGCTATGGTATCCCCGTTACCGCTCAACTGGTTGCGAAGGATGACGAAGGCTGGTATCAAAAACTGTTACTTCATTATTTTCTCACCCTAGGTCGGGACTACCTGGCTCAACGGGATGCGGCTTTTGCTCGCAGGCTGATCGAATTGGGAGGTGGTAGCATCTTCCTGCCTGACTTCAACCGTTCCCAATTAGGCGCTGCGATCGGCACAATGGAACTCTTGGGTATCCCAGTATTGCTTCAACAAACACAGCGAGAGTTAAGAAGCACGGATGAAGACCTGAGGGCAATGGCGAGATTGGCACTTTCTAGCCGCGCTTCCATCAAAACCACTTTGGGTATTGGACTTGCACCAAATGCGACTCCCATCACCATTATTCGACGCCTATTGGATAAAATTGGCTATGGGCTTACCTGTATCGGTCGAGACGGCAAGAGTGCAAACCGAGTTCGAGTTTATCAGGTCGTTAACCCTAAAGACGGTCGCTTTGAGGTATTTCAGCAATGGGTAGCACAAAGTTCTCAACTTTTAGATAGTTCTGAGCAACGGCTTGATGCCAGCTCAAGACTTGTAGCTCAGGCGACTGGAAAAGCGGATTTAGAGGCAGAAGTTGAGTATGTTCAGCTGTGTCTCAGCTTTTGTGAATAACAGCGACCGGACGATTCATTCTGGAGCGTCGGAATCGCGGCGGGTAAGGGTGGAGCGAGTCATGATGGGATTTGCTCTTGCGATCGCAGGTTATTAATCTAAAATCCAAAATTGTTTGGATAAAAAGTCTAAAAACCGGGCGGATAACCGTAGTATAGTAAAAGACAAGGTTGGCTTTTCAATGAAATGATTCCATAAACATGGAACTTTCCAGTAGGGTGAGGTACGCTTTGTTGGCTTTGCTAGAACTAGCCAGCCATTACCATCAGGGAAACTACTTGCAAATTGACCAAATTGCTGCAAATCATAAAATACCAGACCGCTATCTGGCGCAACTGCTGATGGCTCTTCGGCGCTGTGGTATTGTCCGCAGCCAACGCGGAGCCAAAGGCGGTTATGCCTTAGCCAAGGAACCTAGGAAAATTACGATGCCTGAGGTGCTAACGTGTTTGGAGGGCAGCAAAAACTTGGAACCAGAGAGTCAGACGGTGTCCGCGACACCGGAGACGGCGGTGATCGAGTCAGTCTGGCATGAAGCAACTACAGCAGCGCTCGCAGTTTTTCAACGCCACAGCTTACAGGATTTGCTTGAAAAACGGGATGAGAGCCAACGGTCGAATCCCATGTATTACATTTAGACTTTCATTAATTGGGTAACAGTAATGAAAATTGCTCATGATGTGACGGAATTAGTTGGACATACGCCTCTGGTTGAACTCAATTCCATTCCTCAGTCAGAAGGGTGTGTGGCTCGAATCGTTGTCAAGCTGGAGGGGATGAACCCAGCCGCTTCTGTGAAAGACCGCATTGGCGTTAGTATGATTCAGGCGGCGGAAGAGGAAGGTCGGATTAAGCCAGGAAAAAGCGTGATTGTCGAACCTACATCTGGCAACACAGGTATTGCTCTGGCAATGGTGGCAGCCGCTAAAGGCTACCCAGTCATTTTGACCATGCCCGATACCATGAGTCACGAACGGCAAGCGATGCTCAAAGCTTATGGTGCCCAACTGGAACTCACACCGGGATACCGAGGGATGAGGGGGGCGATCGAGCGTGCCCAAGAAATTGTTGCCGCGACTCCTAATGCCTTCATGCCGCAACAGTTTCGCAATTCCGCTAATCCTAAAATTCATCGGGAAACCACAGCCGAGGAAATTTGGGCAGATACCGATGGTGAGGTGGATTTCCTGATTGCCGGTGTAGGAACGGGTGGCACCCTGACGGGTGTCGCTGAGGTGATCAAAAAGCGTAAACCCAGCTTTAAGGCGATCGCTGTAGAACCCGCCAATAGTCCAGTACTTTCGGGTGGTGAGCCAAAACCCCATAAGCAGCAGGGTATCGGTGCTGGTTTTATCCCAGAGGTTCTTAACAGAGACTTAATAGACGAAGTGATTACCGTCACTGATGAGGAAGCCCTTGACTATGGTCGCCGTCTGGCACGAGAAGAAGGCATTTTATCCGGCATTTCTTCCGGTACGGCTTTAGCGGCGGCGATTAAAGTGGCAAAGCGTCCAGAAAATGAAGGACGTTTAATTGTCATGGTGCAACCCAGCTATGGTGAGCGCTACCTGAGTACGCCGATGTTCAAAGAACCCGAAGAGGAGGAACTTCCAACCCTGGTTTAACTATCCTTGCGGGAAGTCCCCCGATGTCGCATAGCGGCATCGGGGGATAAAGTTTAACCGGACGTGATATTAGTTCTACTGCGATAGATCCACCCAACTTAAGCTGAATGGCACTGACTTAAGGGAAAAGCGATCGTTCTTTGGAAAAACCCGGATTGGGGGGGGTTCCCCCCAAACCCCCCACTGGGGGACGAAGCGCTTCCCCCAGACCCCCTCCGCAAGGGTTGATGGGTGAGGTATGAGAGTTCTTAAATCAGTGCCACCCAACTTAAGCCTGCTGATA
>NZ_DATNPA010000097.1:0-7787 GCF_036703385.1 Allocoleopsis sp.
CTGAGATTAGATGGAAAACCTCTCCCGCTCCAGGCTGGCAGAGCTTCAAATTACTTCTACTATCAAAATTACTAACATCAAACTCGTACTTATTATTGTTGACGCTTATTAGAGTAATTTCACCATAACAGGGAACTTTGGGAACACTGATATAACCACATTTCTCTTTTAGACTACAATCTCGGTTAATTTCAACATTAATGGGAAAAGAAGTTCCTGATGGGTCTTTGGCTACACCTGACCATTTCCCCAAGAGCGTGTTTGCTACCTTTGGTGGTGAGGGCGAAGAAACTGTCGGAACAGGAGTAGATGGAGAGGAAGAATCTGATGATTTCCCTGGTGGTGGAGGAAAAAATGTGTTCCATATCACAGGGAATAAACCAATTAGCGCCACTGCAATAGCACTAATTGCAGTCCATGCTTCTTTGCTCAAACCTTGCTGTTTCTCAGGTTCTTTTTCCGGATCAGTCATAAAGCACTTCATGCCTCTAGAAAAACTACCATAGATTACCTGCTAGTCAATAGAAGGTAAAAAATAGGTGTACAAAAAGCTAAGAACCAATGCGGGTCACTTTCATACAGCCCTGACCGTCATTGTAAACTTGCAGAATTGCGTACTGACCTGACTGAACTAACTGACCCACATATTGAGCTGCACTTGCGCTGCTGTCACAAATTGTAGTCGGTTCATCAGGTCTCAATGCTCGATCCGACCAAGTACACTGACCAGGAGACAAACCTTGAGGTGCAGCACCGCCTCCTGGCTGGAATCTGATTCGCACGCCATTTCCACCATCATTAATGGTCGCGAGCCTCCTCTGATGAACCTAGCTAGAAACGAACCTAATCATGGCATATCACCGCAATGAACGTAGTGCTTCACAAATGCTCAAGCACAAACATGTCGCCGAGGGCAGCGTGGGCACCGCCGCTTGGGCACACGCCCTTGTTGTCGAGATAGCCGTTAAAGAACAAGGCAGAACAGCGACCGCAAAAACGCCAGCCACCCTGCATGAATTCGTTTTCTGGGTTGAGAACCGGTCCGTGCAACCGATTCACCAGCAGGTTGTAGCACTTGCGATCGTCGCGTGAATGAAACCCACCAGCAGAGCAACGCTTGCTGGTCGCATCGCCTCCGTTGTAATACATGGTGAGGCACTTGCTGCACTTCCGCCATCGAGACTGCTTAGTTGGCGTGTCATCCACGCATCCGTTACTGACGTAGCCGATAATGAACTGAAAACCTGCTGCGGCATGTCCTTCAGGATTGTTGGGGCAGCGTCCACGTCCGCTGCCATTGTGGAACAATACGCCGCAACTACTGCAATAGCGCCAACTTCTCTCGGCCAAAGTCTGCGAAGCTTCCGTAGGCGTAAAACTGTCGTGGACTGCAACTACAAAGCCTAAACTGCTGTACAAGACAAATCGACGGCGAGACATTCTCTGTGGCATAACATTACCTTCAATACAGGGTGTAAAACAGCAATTGTTAAACCCATAAACTTAAGCTTTAATACTTCTTCCATGATGTTAATAACTTCCAGGTTTGCCTAGCCCAAAAATGTTCAATTTTGCCGACAGTTTTACCCCTTCTTCACTCTTTTTAATCTAGGTTTGTACAAAAATGTGCTAAAAAGCCGGAAAATGTAAGCTATAATGCACAAAATGCCCCCAACTGCGATGAACCTTGAAGAAGTGTTAAAACTCGCTGATGAGATAATATTCACCAAAACGGGTCAGCACCTTGACGATTTACAAGAAGCGGTTCTGCGGGGCACTCTACAACGTGAGACATACAAGCAAATAGCTAAGGATTTTGATTGTTCTGAAAGTAGTGTTAGGAATGCGGGTTCGGAATTATGGCAGATACTTTCAGAACAGTTAGGAGAAGATATTAGTAAATCGAATTTACGCTCGGCAATGGAGAGGCTGCAAGTCTCAATAGTTTCACATTTTGCACAAGATTCGGCGCAAATAGGCTTCGTTAATTATTGTGGAGAAAGTAGGCACCCGCCAGATATACCAAACTCAAACCCACATAATCAGGAAACATCTAACCCAAAACAAACTAAAGCTTTGCATCAAGATTTACGCGAAATGCCAGAGTTAGGTGCTTTCTACGATCGCACTCCCGAACTCGACACTCTCACAACCTGGATTTTACAACAATGCTGCCGCCTAATAGCCCTCACTGGCATCAGCGGTATCGGCAAAACCACATTAGCGGTGCAACTCGTCCAACAAATAAAAGATGAATTTGAGTACCTCATTTGGTGCAATGTAGACGCATTCCCCACCTTAGCTGAATTACAAGATAAACTAATACAGTTTTTCTCGCAGTCAGAAAAACTAGATTCACCTGCAACTAGCCAAAAATCATTACCCCTAATTAAATATTTACAAAAGCATCCCTGTTTAGTAGTCTTAGATGACGTTCACAACCTTTTCAGTAGCGGTGAATTAGCAGGGAAGTATAAACCAGGATACGAAGACTATCGCTCCTTCTTCAAACAGATAGAAAAGTTACCCCATCAAAGTTGCTTTCTGTTAATCGGTTGGGAACAACCCAGAGAAGTGACTCGAGTCAAAAGCCAAAATATCCCCATTCGTACCTTACAACTTACAGGCTTAGATATCGCAGCCGGACGGGAAATACTGAGAGATTATGGATTAGCAGAAATCGATAACTACTCAGCACTCATTCACCGCTACCAAGGCAACCCGTTGTGGTTAAAAAGCGTGGCGACTCTGATTCAAGAGTTGGGAGGAGGTGTGACTGAGTTATTACCCGACGATACTATATTGTTGCCAGAAGATTTAAAAGATACTTTACAGCAACAGTGCGATCGCTTATCCGAAATAGAAAAACAAGTTTTGTCCTTGTTGGCTAGGGAAAGCGAACCAGTCAACCTAGCAAAATTGATAGAAAATGGAACAATGGTAGCGTCAGATTTACTCAATGCACTGCAATCTTTATCGCGGCGCTGCTTGATACAACAACAAGGAAGTTTTTATGCTCTGCCACAAGTGGTGAAGCAG
Organism: Allocoleopsis sp.; assembly: GCF_036703385.1. Lineage (NCBI taxonomy): Bacteria > Bacillati > Cyanobacteriota > Cyanophyceae > Coleofasciculales > Coleofasciculaceae > Allocoleopsis > Allocoleopsis sp. The sequence goes on from NZ_DATNPA010000097.1 coordinate 3,040, forward strand.
TATATCAAAGAGATGATGTAGCTGCCTAAGTCCTGAGCAATCACTCGCAGCAGATAAATCAGCCCCATACAGCCAACTATCAGCTCCGTCGCAGTTTTTTCGCCTCTCATGCTAGTGTGAGTCCCGACTTAACAGTTATTGCCAATGCGTTGCGAGTGGGCGATCGCTTAATCGAGCAGTTGAAGTAAGACCTCTGGGGATAGAGTTTTAGCCATTATATGCGCTTACCAAGGACTACCAATCATCGTAAATCCAGACCAGTAATTGGGATGAGAGAAATCCTGATCTTCCAGCTTTGCCAGTTCCGGCGGCAGAGGCACTTTCTCCCCCGTCGGAGTCCGTAACTCCCCACCCTCCAGGCGAACCTCTCCCTTCAGCATTGCCAGTTGCGCCTGTTGTAGCGCCTGAGCTTTCATCGGTGCCTGCTTCAACTGTTGATAAAACGCCGTCATCAGCGCTAACGTCCCTTCATCGCTGATGTTCCATACACTACCTAAAACCGACTTGACACCTGCTTGTGCCGCTAACCCAGCAAAGCCCAACTCAGCTTCGCGATCGCCCAATGCCGTGCGACAAGCACTCAGTACCAATAACTCCACCGGTGGGTTATTCCAGCCTAACTGCGGCAACTCACCGAGCGATAACTTACTGCTCCACAGACGAATGTAAGTATTATCCCGTGTCCCCGGTCTAAAGTGGGCGTGGGTGGCTAAGTGAATAATACCAAACGGCTTCTGGCGGCGTTGGACTTTCAGATTATTCAACGTAAAGCCTTGATTCAGGTAAGACTTACCCTGCCACAAGCGTGGAGTAATCAAGGACAACTCTACGGGTACCGCCGGTAAGGGGTTTTCATCCGTGAATTGGGACGCCCCCATCGCCAGCACTTGAGAATTTTTGATGTCTTGGTATTGGGTATTGGTTAAGCCCAAACTGGGCATCATCCCGATACTATAGCGCTCAATTAAAAATTGCCGACCGTCGTAAAGAGCCGCCATTGGCAGCGAACGCAAACCCACATCCATGATATAGACGAGATTTTGGATGCCTTCAGCTTGTAAATCTCTCTTAATCGGTGCCACCAGCCATTGATCCAGTTGCTCTGCCATAGGGATGTAACGGCGGCGGGGTTGCCTGGGATCGGTAATGCGACTTCGCAAAAGGCTTGCCATTGCCACCACCTGAGCGCGTGTCGTATTCGGCACGCGCCGCCCAATCGCTTTCCCATCTGCCGTCACTACAACGAGCTGTAATTGATCGCTATCCTTTGGGATACGCTTGAGCAGGCGTTGAGTTTGAGTTTCCAGTCCTGGGTTCGCTGTATCCTCTGTCGCTTCCGGGACTTGGGTATCGGGTACGAATACGGCATAAACTAGGGCTGATTTTACACCTGTCGCAGCCTGATTTTTCCGCAGCGTCGCACGAGCTTGTTCTAAAGAGACAGTCTCACTCAACGGGAGCCCTAGATACTGCTCGAATTGGTAGGTTAAGAACTCCTCCATTTCAGCAAAAGCGGCATCAATCTCCAGCCAGCCGATACTCGGTGGTGGTTCGAGTAGCGCTAAGGTTTTGTCATTATCCTCGATGTTAAGTAGGTAGTCACGATTAAACAACAGCGTTGGGTCTGGGAAAAATGGAGTTATGATGTCGATGTCGCCCAACCTGAATGGGCCAGGGAATGACTGAAACGGAGAAAGGGTATCAATTCCATTGGTAATTGCGCCAGTTGTTCCATTAACTCCTGCATTCCCCACATCAAAAGGAGTTCCCAGCAGTCCGCCGCCATGCCGGATTGTAACTGAACCGCCTCCCACTCCTCCAGCCGTAGAAATGCTGGCGGTTATGCCATTGCGATCGCTAAAACTGCCCGTTGCCCGGAAAAACTGGTCAGTGGTAATATCAACGTCTCCTCCTGTGCCCGCTGTTCCGCCTTGGGCATTGATCGAAGCAACTTGGATATCATTGAGAGGGTCAAGGAAAACATTACCCCCATTACCAGAACTCGCGCTGGAATCGATCGCCCCAGTCGTAATCTGAGTCCGAGCCGAAGTTGCGATCGCGCCACCTTGAGTGACTCCTGAAGCGTTGAGATTCCCACTGGTAACGCTTCCCCCCTTACTGGTGAGAGTGATATCCCCGCCCTGAGCCGCGCCACTTGACAAAACATCACCTGTAGTAATGTTGCCAGCAGCCGAAAGATTAATGGCTCCCCCATTGCCAGTCGTGGAGCTAGTATTGAGCGTTCCGGCATTAGTATCGATACTGCCACTATTGCTGGCGATCGTAATCTGCTGACCTGGATTGATGATAGAGCCAGTGGTAATCCCTTGGTTGGCAATTAGGGTAATGTCACCCGCTCCAGTCATCGTAAAACCATTGGCGTTAATCGAGCCATTTAGCGATCGCAATGTAACGGGTGTGTTAAACGTGACATTATCTCCCAAGGTAATGTCACCCCCGTTGTCATTGCCTCCAACCGTCGTGGAGGAAAAGCCACTAAATCGTTCCAATGCTGCTCTACTCAGGAATGTTCCGCCGATGTCCAGATTGAGATTGGGGGTAGCGGGCTGTAACACCAAATTGCCCGTACCAGTCGCAGTAGAAGTACCGTCAAAAATCATTTTGTCAGCAGACAGGGTAAGATTGCCGCTTCCAGAAGCGATATTTGCATTGATTACATAAATACCCGTATTGCTGCTATTTCCTGTCAAGTCAATGTTGCCGTTTCCTGAAGTGATATTCCCATTGACAAAGATGCCCCTGGCAGAGTCATCAGTTCCCTGTGTCGTGCCGTTGAGGGTAATATTTCCGCCCCCAGAGTTGATGGCATTGTTATTAAAGATGCCAAATTCGGTAAGGCTGTTGCCTGTAAAAACGATATCCCCGCCCTGTGAGAAGACAACCCCTTCCGAACTAATTCCCCTAGCAGATGTACCAATGCCCGTACTCGTCCCATCGAAGGTGATTTTTCCCCCTCCGGAGTTGATTGTACTCGTGTCTTTATTCAAGATGCCGACATAGCTGCGGCTAGTCCCCGTGAAGCTAATCTCTCCGCCCCCTGAAGAGATATTGTCATTGACAAAAATGCCAGCAAATTCACCAGTTGCAGTGCTAGTGCCATTGAAGGTAATCTTCCCGCCCCCGGAGTCGATGGGGCTGTTGGTAATGATACCAACATTGCTGCTGCTAGCCCCAGTAAAGCTGATATTCCCTCCCCCAGAATTGATCTCAATCGCTGGGACATCGTCAGCAATAATAATGCCTTGTAACTGGGCCGCCGTTACATTGAACTCGATCTTCCCCCCCTTCGAGGTAATGATGTTATGAATTCCGATGCCCGCACCGTTGGCACTATTCCCAGTGAAACTAATCTTCCCACCCCCAGAGTCAATTGGGGCACCGAAAGTCGCAATGCCTTCTGCGGTTGTAACCTGAGTACTCGTCCCCGTACTTGTCCCGGTGAAGCTGATTTCCCCGCCTCTTGAGGTAATACCGCCTTGAACCTCTATGCCCCTAACAAAATCACCAGTCCCCGTGGCAGTCCCGGTGAAGCTGATATTCCCGCCTCCGGAGTCGATCAGACTCAAGGCAGTGATACCGCTATTGGTATTGCCATCACCATTGACGGTGATATTCCCACCCAGTGTCGAGATGGCATTATTGACTACAACTCTACCTGCACCGCTATTATCTCGGTTGGCGTTCAAGTTCAAATTCAGCTTGCCACTCGTAGAACTGATTCCCGCATTCAGGATAATGTTATTGTCGGCAGCTAAGGTGAGAGTCGCGTCTGCACCTGCTGTTTTATTAATCGGTGCATTGGCATTCTGGGTAATATTGCCTTGGTCAGTGCCTCCAATATCAGTTGTAATCGTAACGTTGGTGCCAGTATTAAGTGCCGTATTGATGTTGGCGACATTCACCTGATTGGTACCAATTGCACCGCCTCCTCCAGTGATAATCGTGATATCCGTGGGGTCAATCAGCCAAGTTCCCCCTGTGCCCTTAAAAGCAGAAGCATCGGGAGTACTGGTGAGATTGAGAAACTGCTTACCAGAGGTTTCAATCAATCCGCCATTCCCAGAAAAGCTTCCTCCCCGTGCGGTTAGCGTTCCGTGGATGCTAGCAGTATCTGTGGCGAAGACTATCACTCTCCCACCATCACCGCTATTCAGGGCGTCGGCAGCAATCACCGAGTCATGACTCACAAGGGTTTGGGACGCATTCGGAACGGTGCCTGTACCCCGATAATCCCCGCCAATTCGCACCGTGCCGCCGCCATTGAGACCTGATGCACTAATATTGGCACCCAACAGTTCAACTTTATTGCCCAAGACATTCACGGCACCACCCATTTGACCCGAAGCATCCAGAGCACCAGAGGCAGTAGCCGTCCCTGCCTCAGTAGAAACCACTTTTCCAGAATTAGATAGTACTACCTGTCCTGAAGAATTAACGGCAATACCCGATGCAGCACTCCCACCACTCCCAGTGAGCAACTGCGGCAAAGAAAGCGGTGTAATTCCTGAAGTAGCAGCAGACGCTGTTGGGTCAATCTCCAAACTCAGCAGATGTCCAGATTGACTAAGGCGAACTAAATTCGACCCAGGCACAGCCGTCATCATAATTTGTCCTGCGGGTGCCGAAAGTTGCCCGGTATTGACAACAGTGCCGCCCAATAGGGTTAAATTCTGTCCCGGACTTACTGCCAAATTGCCAGCATTGATAATGCTTCCTGGCTGATTTGT
>NZ_DATNPA010000098.1:0-8196 GCF_036703385.1 Allocoleopsis sp.
TGAGCATTATGGCAAAGGTAATCGGGATTGATTTAGGAATGACGAATTCCCGTGTGGCAGTCCTGGAAGATGGGAAAGCTATAGTTCTTACCAATAGAGATGGCTTCCTAGCAACGCCTTCCGTTATAGGTTACGCCAAAAACGGCGTTAGCGAAGCGGGGTCGAAGAGCCATCGCCTGATCGGTCAAATTGCCAAACGCCAAGCTGTAATCAATAATCAAAACACCATTCACTCCGTCAAACGCTTCATCGGGCGCAAATACGATGAAGTCACCCAGGAAATAAGTCGCGTTTCTTACGAAGTCCTTGCTGCTAGCGACGGCGGAATTACAATCAACTGCCCCAATGCAGGCGCACAGTTTACTCCTGAAGAAATTTCTGCCCAGATTTTACGCCAACTTGTCGATGCTGCCAGCGTCTACCTCGGCGAAGATGTTACCCAAGCTGTGATTACCGTTCCTGCCTACTTTACAGATGCTCAACGACAAGCCACTAAGGATGCGGGCAAATTAGCGGGTTTGGAAGTCCTTCGTATCATCAATGAGCCTACTGCTGCCTGCCTTGCTCACGGACTAGATAAACGGATTCAGGAAACCTTTCTAGTTTTTGATCTGGGCGGTGAAACCTTAGATATCTCTGTCCTGGAAGTTGGTGATGGTGTGTTTGAAATACTGAGTACCAGCAGTGATTTTCACCTTGGCGGCAATAACTTTGAGCAAAAGATTGTTGATTGGCTGGCTGATGAATTTCAGCGTCAAGAAAATATCGATCTGCGCCAAGATAAGCAAGCTTTACAGCGGCTTGTAGAAGCAGCTGAACACGCTAAAATAGAACTTTCCAGCCTTACTCAAACTCAAGCAGAAATTGACCTCCCCTTCATCGCAGCTACTGAAGACGGCCCCAAACATCTTAATGCGACCCTCACGCAGACTAAATTTGAGGAAATGTGCTCAGAACTCCTTGATAGCTGTCGCATTTCTATCGAACAAGTGTTCCAAGAGGCCAAACTGAAAATATCTGATATTAATGAAGTTGTCCTTGTGGGTGGTTCTACTCACATCCCAGCAGTTCAGGAATTAGTACGTCAATTCACTGGCAAAGAACCCATTCAAGGCATTAATCCTGAGGAAGCTGTAGCCCTCGGTGCAGCTATCCAAGCCAGTGTTTTGTCTGGTCGAGTAGACTACGGTTGCATATCTTGGTGTATGACCTCCCTGTCGTTAGGTATAGAAACGCAGCATGGGTTGATGACTAAGCTGATTGACCGCAACACATTCCTCCCAATCAGAAAATCCCAAGTTTTCTCTACCGAAACGGATGGGCAGACGAGTGTAGAAATCAATATTCTACGAGGAGAGCGACCCTTCGCCAAAGATAACAAAAGTTTAGGAATTCTCCGCCTCGATGGAATTCCCCTTGCTCCCAAGGGTGTACCGCAAATCGAAGTTATATTCAACGTTGACCATAATGAAATTCTCTCCGTCACTGCCAAAGATTTAGCAACTGGTAAAGAAGTATCGATGGTACTTGTTCATGCTTTAACTGTTGATCGGTACGAAGTAGAACGAATGAGGGTGGATGCAGAAAGACAGTTTGAAGAAGACCGAAAACTCCTTGAACCGATTCAAGCAAGAGAACAAGTAAAATCAGTTGTTTGGGAGGCCGAAAGACACTTAACTGAACTTGTTGAAAAGCTCTCATCTGTTGATAAAGAATGGGTTGAAGGGTTGGTGAGCAACCTGCGAGATGTGACACAGAAGCAGAGCGGATGCTGCCAACAAGCTCAGTTACCAGTCAGTAACCCTGCCTTCGTTCTAGCAGGAACGCCTACAAGCAGTGCAATGGCAGCTCTTTGTGGCAGTTGAAGGGCTGAATTCAGCGTTTTGCACAAGGGGCGATGAGATTTTGGTATGGTGTACTCCGACAGAAAGGGTATGCGTGTCCGGGCTCATTCTAAAGTTGTGTGCAAAAATCGAGTAATCATCCCTGCGATGCTTGCATTCCTTCGGTGAAACCGTATGAGCTTGGGTCTCGGACAAACAATTGGTGGACGCTACACCATCATCAGCCAACTGGGACAAGGTGGCTTTGGCAGAACCTTTGTGGCACGAGACAAGCACCTGCCCGACCACCAGCAGTGTGTCGTCAAGCAACTGAAACCTCAAGCGACTGACCCATTTACTCTGCAAACCGCAAGGCGTCTATTTGATACGGAAGCTAAAGTTCTGCATCGGTTGGGAAGTCACGACCAAATTCCCCAACTTTTTGCTTACTTTGAGGAAAATCAAGAATTCTATTTGGTGCAGGAATTCATTGATGGGGATGACCTCAGTAAAGAACTCACCCTTCCTTATCAAGGGGGGGCTAATACAGGTAATCCCTCCTTGTACCAAGGGGAAGCTAGCGCAGGTAATCCCCCCCCTTACCAACGAGGAACTGGGGGGGGTCAATTAAGTGAAGACGAGGTGATTTCTCTATTAAAGGAAATTCTGGAAATTTTAGATTTTGTTCATCAGCAGAACGTGATTCACCGGGATATCAATCCGCGAAATATCATTCGACGTAAGCAAGATGGCAAGTTAGTGTTGATCGATTTTGGGGCGGTTAAACAAGTTAGCACTCAAGTCGTCCAAGGAGGACGAACAAACGTTACGATCGCCATTGGTACTCCTGGCTATTTACCCAGCGAACAAGCTAACAGTAATCCTAAATTAAGTAGTGATATTTATGCTGTAGGCATGGTAGGAATTCAAGCTCTCACTGGCATCAGTCCCGACCAGTTACCTATAGATCCCGATACAGGTGAGATAAGCTGGAATGACAAGGCATCGGTTAGTCTTGAATTTGCCGAATTCTTAGATAAAATGGTGCGCTACGATTTCAGACAACGCTACCAGTCAGCCGCTTTAGCCTTACAAAAGCTCAACGAATTAAAGACTGTTTATAAAAGTACTGTTGCCTTGCCTGCGACTTCATCATCAAAATCCATTATCGCCAAACCCAAACTATCTAAAGCATTACTATACAAAGTTTTAATTTCAATGGTTGTTCTTAGCTTGGGGGCTGTGGTAACGGTTTTGACCGTTAACTTGGTCAAGTCTTCCAACGCAACTGAGTTGTATAAACGGGGTGATACCTTCTTAGAATTAAAGCGATATGATGATGCACTTGCATCTTATAATCGAGCCGTTGAACTGAAACCTGAATATGCAGCAGCTTGGAATGGAAAAGGTGATACTCTTTTAGCCCTGAAGCGATATGAAGAAGCTCGTAATGCCTACGACAAAGCAATCCAACTTCAGCCGGATTATTCAGAAGCTTGGATTGGTCGAGGGAACGCCCTAAATTCTTTGCAGCAGTATAAAGAAGCGATAAATTCATTTGAAAGAGCACTTGAATTTAAATCGAATAGTCTGGAAGCCTGGAACAGTAAAGGCAATGTGCAGATTAAATTGCAGAAATATTCAGACGCGATCGCATCTTTTGATAAAGCCGTTCAACTTCAACCTAACTACGCTCCAGCTTGGAACAGTCGTGGCTGGGCACTGCATAACTTGAGGCAGTATGAAGAAGCCGTTAAATCCTATGATAAAGCGGTTGAATCAAAGCCCGATTTTCCTCAGGCTTGGTATCAGCGAGGGAATGCTCTCACGAACTTAAAAAAGTATCAAGAAGCGGTAGAATCTTATGATAAAGCCGTTCAATTTCAGCCGGACTTTTTCAAAGCCTGGTTTAGCCGGGGTAGTGCTTTAATTAACTTACGGCAATACGAACAAGCGTTTGCCTCGTTTGACCAAGCAGCCAAATCCAATCCGGACGACTCGGAAACCTGGTACAATCGCGGCTGGTCACTGCATCAATTGCAGCGCTACGAAGAAGCTGTTACTTCTTATCACAAAGCAATTCGATTACGGCGGAACTTTTACCAAGCTCAATACAACCTGGGTAATGCTTTATATAATTTGAAACGTTACCCAGATGCGATCGCATCTTACAACAGAGTTGTAGAAATTAAACCCAACCACTACGAAGCTTGGTACAGTCGCGGCAATGCTTTAGTGAATTTAAAGCGATATCAAGACGCCATTGAATCATATAACAAAGCGCTTCAATACAAGCCAGATTATCAAGCTGCCAAAGACGCCCAAAACCAAGCGCAGAGTCAGCTAGATTCGGTACCCAAGAAGCCAGAAGAGCAAAAACAACAGGGGGAACCTAAGAACTAATCCCAGCTATAGCTGTTGCCATAAAGGTTAGGACAGATTGAACAGCTAAAACGACTATGTACCATAAATAATCCTTCTGCCTCCTCGTATGAACTCCGGTGCCTTCTGCCTGAAGCCATTTGCTATATCATCTATCATTGCTTGTAGGAGCATGTAAGATGCGACAACTCACGTAGCGTTTTATCCTAGAAAAGGGCTAAGAAGGTACGCTTAGGATTATGGCTTCATATGAAGACAGGGAAGCATTTATCCCCTATCGACGAACAGATCTTATTGAACTTTGCTTAGAAGATGGTCAGTTGGATGCCGTAGAAGGTCAAAAGTTTCGAGAGTTCTGCTCCATTCTTTCCGCCTATTACCATTTTCAATTTCATGGGTATCTAGAAAGCTTAAAGGATAACTATGCTCCCTTTGATCCGGATGCTGATACCAAGTCTCGAAGTGAAACCACTTCCCAAGAGCGGGCGGCTATGGAATCCATGCTGGTTGCCGACTTTAAGAGTATTTTAGAAAGAGCCAATTACACCCCTCTATCACAAGATAGCTTACAAAGAGCCTTTGAAGAAAGGTCATTGATTGAACTTAAAACCCATGTCGATTTTAACGACTTCGAGCAGATGGTCTGCTACTGCCGGGGTGATAGTTATAAAATCGCTGGGTTAAAGAAATTTTTCAGGAAGGTAAAAAAGAAGATTAATGTCTTTGAACGGGTGGTTTTGTTGATTAAATTCAAAGACGAATCTTATTTCGCTTCCAAAAGAGCTAAGCCTGACAAGCTTAAATTCATGCCCGGTAAAATGTACATTTATCTTTATAAAAACATTCCAAAATTTGATATAGAGTTCCTATTTCCTAATGTCAAAACTAGCATGACATGGAAAGACCGCCTCTTGTTCGGGATTCCAGCGATCGGGGCAGCTATTCCGCTCATCCTGAAAGTTTTACCTCAACTGCTCCTAGTCATAGGCGTAATTTTATTTATCACCGTCGGCCCATCTCACCTACACCTAAAAGAATTGAGACCCAGCGAAGAAGAGGTACGCAATATTATGCCCCTTATAGTGGCTATATTGTCCTTGGTGATAGCCTTGGGTGGATTCGCGTTCCAGCAATACACGAGTTACAAAAGTAAGCAAATCAAGTTTCAAAAAAATGTAACAGAAACGCTCTTTTTTAGAAATCTAGCCAGCAATGTTCGCGTTTTTCAGTCTTTAATTGATGCGGCTGAAGAGGAAGAATGTAAAGAGATTATCCTTGTCTTTTATCACCTCCTAACTACCAATACACCTCTGACTTCCGAACAGTTGGATAACCGAATTGAGGTATGGATGGATGAGAAATTTGGCACTCAAATCGACTTTGATATTCATGGCCCCCTGCACAATTTGGAAGAGATACGTGGCAAGATGGCTCAGGATGGCTCCGGGGCTACGAATACACCCGATGTAGCTATACTCAGCAGAGATTCTCAGGGCTATTGCCACCTCCTATCCTTAGACGATGCCTTAGCCGTGATCGATTACGTTTGGGACAATGCTTTCCTCTACAGTCTTTAGAAAAATTATCCGATTCTCAGATTACCTACCTTAGGTGACCTCTCTCATCCACTACACGAATGGTTCAGCCTTTTTCTCTCCCTCCAGTCACAGAAAAGAAATTTCGCCAGAGTCTAGGAGTATGCAAGTGTCAGCTGCAAGACTTATTATCGTAGGTGCAAAATTGGTGTTAATCTTAACAGCACTAGTGCAACCTGTTGCCGCACAAGAATCGTCTGTTCTCGGTAAACGTCATGAACTTGCTGTTAGAGAGCTCATTCAGAACCAAGTAAGTCCTGAATACATGGAGGAGCTATATGCTGAAGCTGCAAGTCAGGCATCAGTACAATTTCAGGCATCAATTCAGCCGACGTTGAAGCGTGCTTTGTCCGATAACGAAAAACAGCGTCTTTACATGTTCTGGTATCGAAAAGCCAAGGATATGATACCCTCTGCAACCCTAGAGCAAATACTTGTGCCCCTGTACGTAAGATATTTCACATTGGATGAAGTTGAGGAACTCAATCGATTTTACCGTACTCCTGTGGGGAAAAAACTCACGGCGTTAACACCCAAGCTAACTCGTGAATCGCAGAGTGCTGGAGAAGAATTGGCGCGGAAAATAACTGCCAACAAGGAATGGATGGACTCTACTCTCAGAGAACTCAAAGCTGAATTCCCATCTTGGTTCTCACAGCAGTAGTGTGACCATTACACTACTACAGGAAAGTCTTGTTGTTCCAATGCTAATTCCCTCACTCACAGAAACCATCATCCGCGATCGCGCAACGGCTAAAGTTTTCCAGCGTGGCGAGCAGTACTATCACTCTGGTGCGGTTGCGGATATTTGTTCAAGGGGCAATACCATCCAGGCAACGGTAGAAGGCAATGAAGTTGAACCTTACCGCGTCAGCATTCAGTTTGATAGTGGGGGAGTCAGGTCTGTGAGTTGCACTTGTGCCTATGATTTTGGGGGTTGGTGCAAACATCTGGTTGCGACTGCACTCATGTGCTTGCGTCAATCGGAAACGGTGAACGAGCGTCCCTCTCTGGAGCAATTACTCGACCAACTCGATCTCGTACAAACCCAGCGACTGGTACAGGAACTTGTTGCCCAAGAGCCGGAGTTGCTCGATCGCATTGATCGCTTCGTGACCCACATTACCCAGGCGACTCCTCAACCTGCCGCCAAAGCCAAACGCCAGACGACTGTAGACCCCCAACCGTATCGCCATCAGGTGAAACGCTTGATGCGAGACGCCCTCAACTATTGGGAAGAGGGATGGGAAGACGACCCGATCGACAACGAGTTACCCGATATTTTGGCGCAGGCTGAAGCCTTTACCCAACAAGGCGATGGCAACAATGCTCTGGTGATTTTAGAAGCCATTACCCAAGCCTGTGCGGAAGATTGGGATGAGATTGCTGATTATGGCGGTGAGGGCGATCGCTTAATTTCACTCCTTGATCCGGTTTGGGCTGAAGCGATTCTCTGTGCCGAATTCCAACCCGGTGAGGCAGTGGATTTGCAAGTCAATTTGGAAGGGTGGCAGGATGCCATTGGGGGAAGCTTTGACTTGAGTTCAGCGGCTTTGCGCCAAGGGTGGGACGATGCACAATTGCAAGCAGTTCTAAGCGGAGACTCGACTGATTTGTGGGAGGACAATCGCCCGGACTATGCGGATGAACTCGCCCAAGTGCGCCTGCAAATTTTAGAGCGTCAGGAACGACTTGAGGAATACCTGAATCTTGCTTATGCTGAAGAGCAAACCCAAGAGTATTTGACGATGTTGGTTCAGTTGGGGCGCGTTGCGGAGGTGATGACACAACAGAATCAACTTAGCTCTACTGAGCAAGCCTTGGTGGTGGCAAAGGCATTGCGGGAACAGGGCGCTGTCTCTGAAGCCTTAACACTGGCTCAGCACGGATTAACCCTTCCAGAATCCGCTCGCCAACATTCCTATTGGGCGACAATCGACTCTATTGAAGAAGTAGGCTTTTATCGTTATCAACTGGCAGACTGGACAAGTGATTTAGCTGAGGGGTTGGGCGAGTTCACCGTAGCACTCTCGACTCGCATCACGGCATTCAAAGCTCAACCATCCTTCAGAGATTATCAAAAAGTGCAGCAGCTAGCAGGGGAAAGCTGGTCAACCATAAAAGTCGATTTGCTCAAGTACCTGCGTCAGCGTGACAATTGGAGGGTACAAGAGGCAAAGGTTGATATTTTCTTGCATGAGGGATTGGTTGAAGATGCGATCGCGGCATTAGGTGACTATGCTAGCCATCACCTGATTCATCGCGTGATGGAAGCTGCGATTCCCCATCGAGCCGAATGGGTGATTGAAAAAGCCCGTCGTCGTGCAGAAGAGATTATGAATCAGGGTAAAGCTAGTGCTTATGATGAAGCCGTAGAGTGGTTGAGAAAAGTCCGC
>NZ_DATNPA010000099.1:0-13740 GCF_036703385.1 Allocoleopsis sp.
CTCCTAGCTTGCGATAAAACCAAGCGCCTGTTATTAGTGCGATCGCGCATCCCCCCACTGCCATTGTCCAGGCCACCGAAGTACTACCTTGGTCTAGGAACAACGGCAATCCACATAAACTCAAGAGTAAGAACAATCCCACGAGGATATCTTGGGGTGTGCGAATCGCCTGTTTGTGAAACGCCCCCTTCCCCGTCGGTTTGAGATAAGGATAAAATGCGATCGCAACTACTTGTCCCCAGCGTCCCCAACCGCAAGCGACCATCAAAACTAACCATCGGTTACTCTCTATATCTGCCAGCGCTGCCGTTTTTAAGAGTAATACAGCGACTGCTGCGATCGCTCCAAAAGCCCCTGTAGCACTATCCACCATCACTTCTAAGCGCCGTTGAGGGTCTTGAACCGCTAAGCCATCTGCCGTATCCATCGCCCCGTCTAAGTGTAGCCCTCCCGTGAGTGCGATCCAGCACACGACGAGCACAGCACTCCGGGTCAAGATGGGTACACCTACCTGTTGCAAAACCCCGTCTATAATACCCAGTATTCCGCCAATCAGTAATCCAATCACAGGAGCCCAACGCGCAATTCTCCGAAACTCTAGCCTCCAGTTGATGGGGAGCGGAATGCTTGTATAAAAAGTTACAGCACCGAGTAGAGACCTCCAAACTTGACATCCCCAGCTCACTAATTGTCGAAATGTCAACCGCCTCATAAGGGGCTTGCAGCGATAAATTCAGTCAATTGTCGTATTAGCAGCGTCAGAATCTTGGGATAGTATTGTCTCATACCCTACTGAATGAGCAACACGTTTCCTTCCCATACAACCCAAGTATTCAGATAGAAACCCGCTTGCTTGCCGTCTTCTCTCCCTCTGGATTATCCCTGGCTGTAGCATTCATTTGATCTTGACTGTTGCAGTGACGATAATCTAAGCTCTTGGTTTCCAATGTAGGGTCTCCAGCAAAGCGGTTACCTCAACCCATTCGATGGCAACCTCAGCCCTGTTTGCATCTTAGGCTTTTACCCATGAGTTACTCTCAATCCTCGCACCAGCTCCCAGCCCCCTGCATCATCGACACTGGAACTATCGTCAACAAGCAAGACATTGAACGCCTGCTCAATGACCTGAGTCGGGTTCGCTATATCCATAGCCTGGATGGCGCGATCAAAAATGAAGGTGAAGGGTGTGTCATGGAAGTTTTTTGCGATCCTCAGCGATCAACTCTGATTGCCAATCAGGCTATCTACCTCAACATTCAGAGTTTTGATTATTTACAGTTGAGTCAGTCTCCAACCCAAGAAGCTTACTTTGACTTAATTCAAGACCACCGTCAGTTACGGCTGATTCCGCTCTCTAACCCCTTGCAGGAGCAGTCGGCAGAGCCATTTAACGTGGATGCCCTAGAAGCGATGGTAACGCAAGTTCTCAGCGCCAAGTGGGATGTGCAAATCGATGATGACGGTGAGTGCCCTTTTTAAGGGTTGAAGGTTTTAAGGTTTAAGGTTTAAGGTTTAAAGTTTAAAGGGGTCAAGGTTAAAACCCTCTAGTTTTAGCTCTTCTGACCGTTGACCATTGACAAAAACCTTAATTAATAGCGTTGGAGCAACAGATAATTAAGTTTTCCTTTAAATGTCAGGCGTCCTGTAGCCAGACAAAAGCCCGTGCTGGTGTTTTTGTTACGCCTCATGGTTTGGTCGAGACGCCCAAGTTCATGCCCGTAGGCACCTTGGCAACGGTTAAAACCTTAACGCCAGCACAGCTAGAAACGGCTGGAGCACAAATGGTTCTGGCGAATACTTATCATCTCCACCTGCAACCCGGAGAAGGTATTGTAGAGCAAGCAGGTGGATTACATCGATTCATGGGTTGGAAGGGGCCGATGCTCACTGACTCCGGTGGCTTCCAGGTGTTTAGCTTGAGTCAAATCCGTACAATCACGGAAGAAGGTGTAACGTTTCGCTCACCTCGCGATGGACGAATCATCAAGCTGACACCAGAGCGATCAATTGAGATTCAGAATACCTTGGGGGCTGATGTGATCATGGCGTTTGATGAGTGCCCCCCTTACCCGGCTGAGCGCTCAGAAGTAGAGGCGGCAACCGAGCGAACCTATCGCTGGCTGAAGCGCTGTATTGACGCTCATGCTCATCCTACGGAGCAAGCGCTGTTTGGGATTGTCCAGGGTGGTGTTTATCTCGATTTACGTCGGGCTGCCGCTGAGTCTTTGGTATCGTTGGATTTACCCGGTTATGCCATTGGTGGCGTGAGTGTGGGTGAACCGGCTGAGCTGATTCACGAGATTGTTGATGCCACTGCACCGTATTTACCCATCGATAAGCCTCGTTATCTGATGGGTGTGGGGACATATCGAGAAATGGTACGTGCGATCGCCGCCGGAGTCGATTTATTCGATTGTGTGATTCCCACGCGATTGGGGCGTCATGGTGCGGCTTTGGTGCAGGGGGAACGTTGGAACTTGAAAAATGCGCGGTTTCGGGAAGATTTCACACCTCTGGATGCCACTTGCCCTTGCTATGGTTGCCAGAACTTTACTCGCGCTTACCTTAACCACCTGGTGCGATGTAAGGAAGTTCTCGGCTTCATTTTGCTCTCGCTGCACAATGTCACTGAACTGATTCGCTTCACACAACGCATTCGGGAGGCGATTTTGAGCGATCGCTTCACCACAGAATTTGCTCAGTGGCTAGACTAGGGAAATTTAATCATCTCGAACGCAGGACTTACACGAAGAGAAGACGATCAAACGGCGAGAAGACTATAGTTCAAATCGCTGTCACTTTATCAATCTGCCACCAACTCGTACAGGGAATGCCATGTCAATGTCTGCCAGCCGCCGAATCATAATCCAGTCCTAACAACTGACAAT
Organism: Allocoleopsis sp.; assembly: GCF_036703385.1. Taxonomy (NCBI): domain Bacteria; kingdom Bacillati; phylum Cyanobacteriota; class Cyanophyceae; order Coleofasciculales; family Coleofasciculaceae; genus Allocoleopsis; species Allocoleopsis sp. The sequence continues at coordinate 2,889 of NZ_DATNPA010000099.1, forward strand.
CAGAATCGAGGTGGCTGACAATCAGAAGGACTACACAAGCACAATAATCTCGGAGAGCCTGCCGGAGGGCTTCCTTTTGAGTGGAGCTATGAAGGTGGAGATACTTCGATGAACCATCTGGAAATTCACAAAAAAGATGAAACAACATCATTCTAAAACGTTGAACAATAAGTCTTACAAATCAACCTATTGAGGCTTTGTGAATAAATTGTGAAGGGAAGGATTTTTTTAACGCTTTTTTATATATGTTGATTTCTGCTTTCTTAAGCACAGCACTGGAAATAAACGTAAATTTTTATGGCTTTTTTGGGTAAAAGGCAATGGCGTTTTTCCCAATTCACAATTCCTTATTACCGACTACCGCAAGTGATATTTAGGGATATTTAATTACGTCGGCCTACTTAACAGGGGTTTTTAGAGCCTGGAATGATATTACTCCTGCTCATTGCTTTTTCCTCAACCCATGCCTTGAAGTCAAGAATTTGTCCATAATCAGCAAGTGGATTGGTGGTAGTCGCTTCCTCGGTCAGTTTTTTTTCTATCAGATATTGAGCAATTAACTGACAACAGCTTTGCTGATTAGCTAGCTGTTGTTTAAGCTGCTCATTTTCCTCTCTGAGCTGTTGAATTTCATCTTGCCACCAAGTCATCACTTACCACTAAAACGAAAAAATGTTTATTGAGAAAGTCTTTCTGCTAGTCTGAGCTTAGCAGAACGGGAGCGGGGGTTGTCCTCCAGTTCCTTCTCTTGTGCTGTTATTGGCTTTTTGGTTAGTATCCGCAATAGAGGTGAATCTCGCAGCGTATGCTTGACAATCCGATCTTCCAAACTATGAAAACTGATTATGCCAATTCTGCCGCCTGGTTTTAGCCAATGGGGAGCGCGGTTTAGGAAGGTTTCCAGAGAGGCAAGTTCTTGATTCACGACAATTCGTAGCGCTTGAAATACACGAGTAGCTGGGTGAATTCTACCGTGGCGGTACTTGGGAGGGACGCTATAGGCGATCGCATCCGCCAGTTCAGTGGTGGTTTGAAAAGGACGTTTTTCCACAATTTGCCGTGCTATCTGTCGCGAGAGTCGTTCTTCCCCGTATTTGTAAAATGCCTCTGCTAGTTGCGTGGCATCCCACTTGTTAATCACATCGGCAGCGGTGAGGGACTGGCGCTGATCCATCCGCATATCTAAATCAGCGGTATGACGAAAACTAAAGCCTCGCTCTGGTGTATCGAACTGAGCAGAGCTAACACCTAAATCAGCTATAATTCCATCAAATTGGAGTGAAAATGGTTCATAAGCCGCAAAATTTCCTTGCCAGAAGTGGGCGCGCTCACCATAGGGTGCTAGTTTGGCTTGGGCGGCGGCAAGGGCTACGGCATCGCGATCAATCGCAGTGAGTTGAACATCCGGTGCCGCCTCTAAAATCAACTGGCTATGTCCACCCCCACCCACTGTCGCATCTAGGTAATGCCCACCCGGACGAATATTCAACCCTTCAATCAACTCCCGACTCAGCACCGAAACATGTGAAAACGCCGTTGTGTTCGCCATCTGAGCCTCTGTCATAATTAAGATATGCAACAAAAATCAATATTTTGTACAAGACCTACCGCCATAAAGCTATCAAATATCAGGGATAAGCGAATGCGTGTGTTGTCCGTAAAGGGTTGCAGGTGAGCAGGTTACAGGTTAAAAGGTTATAGGTGAGCAGGTTACAGGTTACAAAGTTATAGGTTACGAAGTTGCTTGCGAGTGAGCCTTCAACCTTCCTACCTTCCAACCTTTAACCTTCCTACCTTCCAACCTGCCAACCTACAACTCTTTGGCTCCTGAGAAGCTAACTGTCACTTGTTGCTACTGTCCAACCTGCTGCAAAGGGAAATTGCTTAGTTTATATGGCAAAAATTGAGACAAGAACAGAACCCATGGTTCTCAACATGGGTCCCCACCATCCTTCCATGCATGGGGTGCTGCGACTCATTGTCACCCTCGATGGCGAGGATGTGGTTGATTGCGAACCGGTGATTGGTTACTTGCACCGGGGCATGGAGAAAATTGCGGAGAACCGCACTACCATCATGTACGTTCCCTACGTCAGTCGGTGGGACTATGCAGAGGGGATGTTCAACGAAGCGATTACCGTCAACGCCCCAGAAAAATTAGCGGATATCGCGGTGCCCAAACGCGCCAGCTACATCCGCGTCATCATGCTGGAGCTGAACCGGATTGCTAACCACCTGCTGTGGTTGGGGCCGTTCATGGCTGACGTGGGTGCTCAGACCCCTTTCTTCTACATCTTCCGTGAACGGGAGATGATTTATGACCTGTGGGAAGCCGTCTCAGGTTATCGAATGGTCAACAATAACTATTTCCGCATCGGCGGGGTAGCCGCTGATCTGACTTACGGCTGGGTAGATAAGTGCGCTGATTTCTGTGACTACTTTATGCCCAAAGTAGACGAGTACGAGCGCTTGATTACCGACAACCCCATCTTCCGCCGTCGCGTTGAAGGGATTGGTACTATCACCCGCGAAGAAGCGATTAACTGGGGACTTTCTGGCCCCATGCTGCGGGCTTCTGGTGTCAAGTGGGACTTACGGAAAGTTGATCACTACGAGTGCTACGACGATTTCGACTGGGAAGTACAGTGGGAAACGGCTGGGGATTGCTTTGCCCGGTATTTAGTGCGAATTCGTGAGATGCGCGAGTCGGTTAAAATTATCCGCCAAGCTTTGAAAGGACTTCCGGGTGGCCCTTATGAGAACCTGGAAGCCAAGCGCATGGTAGAAGGGAAAAAATCCCAGTGGAATGATTTTGAGTATCAGTTTGTCGGCAAGAAAATCGCTCCTACCTTTAAAATTCCCAAGGGTGAGCACTATGTTCGTCTAGAAAGCGGGAAAGGGGAACTCGGCGTTTTCATCATTGGGGAGGATAATGTCTTTCCGTGGCGTTTTAAGATTCGTGCTGCTGATTTCAATAATTTGCAGATCTTGCCTCATCTTTTGAGAGGTATGAAGGTTGCCGATATCATGGCAATTCTGGGCAGTATTGATATCATCATGGGTTCGGTAGACCGATAAAGCAAGTAATAAGCAACATATCCCCTTGTGAGGACAAGGAAGTGGCAAAAGAGAGGTTTCTTTCTTTTGCTTTTTTATTAGATTCCTCTGTCGGGCTATAAAAATGTATGGAAGGCTACAGTTCTTTAGGCTGTACAGCAGGTTGAATAAGGCTACCAAACTGTCTGCAAAGACCGTAAAAATAAGGAGTAGTGAATGACAATTCCAGAAATCACCCAAAAACTTTTAGCGGCTAAAAAGGCAAAAGGACTAACGTTTGCAGATTTGGAAACCATGATTGGGCGAGACGAGGTATGGATTTCTGCGGTGTTCTACCGTCAAGCCAGTGCTTCTGAAGATGAGGCGAGTAAAATTATCTCGGCATTAGACTTAGAACCCAATATAGCAGACGAATTAACAGCATTTCCTGTAAAAGGCTCTTTAGAGCCGGTTATCCCAACTGACCCGTTAATCTATCGCTTCTATGAGATTATGCAGGTTTATGGAATGCCCATGAAAGCCGTGATTCATGAGAAATTTGGCGATGGTATTATGAGCGCGATTGATTTTAGTTTGGATATTGAGAAAGAAGAAAACCCAAAAGGCGATCGCGTGAAAGTTATCATGTCTGGCAAGTTTTTACCCTACAAAAAGTGGTAATTATTTATGGAAATCATTCAACCGTTTTTCTCCAGGAGTTATGATTGAATACAGAGCCTATTTATTTACTAACTAGCGTGGGATTGGTCATAACTTTCTTGATGTGGGATTTGTGATATTCCCCTAACACCGCTCTGGCATAGCTTTCCACACTATCAGCCCAAGGAAAATGAGCCATTCTAGCTCGCCACTGCACCTCAGGAATGGGCGGCAGGTTCAATGCTTCTCGTCCAATGAATCTAAAGATGCTAATCGCCTTAGCGTTGGGATCAAAGCTATCACCTTGAAGGTCAGCGTCCCAGGTACCAATTAAGTTAAATACTGTACGAGAACTCCTTAGTTTGACAATCCACTGAATACTAATTCGATGAGTCCTGAGTATCGGATCTTCAGATACTAGAGAGCGCTCAAAATTCGACATTTCTATGCCTTGTGGTCGATGATGGCGCAAGGCTAATCGAATAGCTTTCAAGTTATCGAGGGTGATTAACAGATTGACACGAGGACTATCTCGACGGAACATATACCAGGTTCCCACGGCACCCGGTGCATCCCGTTCTACAAAGACGAGGGAAGTGAGTTCATCGTAAGATTCGGTTCGCTCAATAACTTTTAAAGGTCTTTGCTTTGTGCGTCCTTTAGTAAAGATTTGGCGAACCCACCGCTTGAGCCAGCGAAACCAGGTTAATAAATTATCCTGCTTTACTGGCTGTGCTTTACTTATTGTATTTAGCCGATAAACGTCCATGCCTTTAGAGCTTACTATGTAAGCCGATCCCATCGGTGTATTTGCAAGATACAAGCTTTATGTGTACCAATTGTGAATGCGATCTGTCTTCACCCGCGTTGCATAATCCTTCAGTTAACCCTCTTGAATAGCTCTGATCAGAGAATAAATAACGAGCTTTTTAGTTAGGGGCATTATGAGCTGTACTCACAATGTTCGCGTTAGCAGAGAGACTCCGAAGGAGCAGAAATGAAAATTTCTTTCTCCTTCTGCCTCCTCACTAAAGTTCCGGTATCGTCTGCCTTATTTGCAAGGCAGACAGGTTTACTCACCAAAGTCAGGGCTTCAACACATAAAGATTGGTGTTTCGCCTATTCTCTGGTGAGACTCTCAAAAGTGGATTAATCAGGATTTACACAGTGACTTGACTTCTAAGGCTATCCGCATACACCCTACTACTGTTATAGCTATGACTTAGGCTCTACGACAGTAGCGTGTCATTCAGTTCAGCCAAATAAAAGGATCAGGGGCAAGGAGACTGATGAGTGATTTCCGCCAAGATGGTAGCGCCACGAACTTGTGGGGGAAGTGGGCAATACTCACCCTACTGATTTCTTTGGAGATGCGACCACAATTATTTAGTATAACCGTTGTCTGCATCAGGTCTATGAGCGATCGCATCAGGGAGAATAGCAGAGGCGATTCTCGATAGATGAGCATGAATTAGAATAGGCAAATATTAGAGTAAAGCAAGCATAATATTCCCATTTAGCCTCTAATAATCGATTTTCTAGCCCAGTCTCTTGTATTTTCTAGATAAATTAAGACCTTCTTCCAGTTCTTTGTCCAGTCTCCCTCGATTTTAATCGAGTTTTTCACACCCTCTAAGTAGTAAAGCGTGGTGTACCGCTCATCATTGTCGGGACATCGCTCAATAATTAGATCGTGGAGCTGTTGCCAATACTCCTGCCATTTTTCCTGACTCGGATGAAAAATCGCTTCAAACAAATTCCGCCAGTAAAACTCAACGGTACCAATATCCTTGAGATTTTGTGGGCTTGGCTTATCCCATCCAGTATGGCGAGCGCGTAGCGCGTTAACATTCGGTAAATTTCCAATCATAGACAGGAGGCATCAAATCAGTGCTGCCTAAATTTTACCGATCCTGATACGTATGACTAGTATCACGCACGCGATCGCTGGGTCTGATTCGCTTAGGCGAGAAGCATTTGTAAAGTTGAGTGTGCAATTGACCCTAAACTCACCTCATCGATTTCTTGATGTCAGGATTCCGCTACTTACCTGATATCCCCTCTTAAACCTGAGAATCTAAGGGATGAAAAATGATTTAAACTGCATTGGACGCCACTTTTGTGAAGTTTGCTACCCATGAGTCACGATAGCAATTACATTAGGCAAGCTGAAGCTACCCGTGTACGGGTACTGAGTGAAGCACTGCCCTACATTCAACAATTTACGGGTCGGACGGTCGTCGTCAAGTACGGGGGTGCCGCGATGAAAGACGGTTCCCTAAAAGACAAAGTCATCCGCGATGTTGTCTTCCTCTCTTGTGTCGGCCTGCGACCAGTAGTTGTTCACGGCGGTGGGCCAGAAATCAACAGCTGGCTGGGGAAGCTAGGCATTGAGCCACAGTTTAAAAATGGTCTGCGCGTGACCGATGCCGCCACGATGGATGTTGTGGAGATGGTGTTAGTCGGTCGGGTGAATAAAGAACTGGTTTCTCTGATTAACCGTGCTGGTGGCAAAGCTGTGGGGCTTTGCGGCAAAGACGCGAACCTGATCAAAGCACGTCCAGAGGGTCGCGAGGGAATTGGCTTTGTAGGGGAAGTCAACAGTGTGGACATCAAGCTATTGGAGTCTCTGGTCAATAGCGGCTACATTCCTGTAGTGTCTAGCGTTGCCGCAGACGACACCGGTCAAGCTTACAATATCAATGCCGACACTGTTGCAGGTGAAATCGCAGCCGCATTGGGGGCGGAAAAGTTGATTTTGCTCACCGATACCTCTGGAATTTTGAAGGACTACAAAGACCCGTCCACCCTAATACCTAAGGTGGATATTCAAGAAGCACGAAATTTGATCGAAACGGGTATTGTTGCCGGGGGGATGATTCCCAAGGTAAACTGTTGCGTGCGATCGCTGGCCCAAGGTGTTCGGGCTGCTCACATTATTGATGGTCGCATTCCCCACGCCCTGCTGTTGGAAATTTTCACCGATGAGGGGATTGGCTCCATGATTGTGGCATCCGAATTTATGCATACAGCCGCATTCGCTTAATACCCAATGTGAACCCTAATTCCAGGTTGATTATAGAGATAGGGAGGATTATAGATAACCGGGGGTTGCCTGAAGACTCTTCGGGAAAACCCTGGTGAATCAATAATGACTGGGTCAACCAGCACTGAATCCGTAATCCTTGAATTAATCACTGTCGGATTAATCAGGGTCGAATTCCGAATCACTCCCCTCCCTGAGGTTATGCCTCCTGGGTTGTAGCCATTGTAATTATAGGGATTGTAATAGGAGTTATTGGGATTGTAATAAGTATTGGAGTTATAGGGCGAAAGCGAATAAGGATTCATGGTACCAGGCACCACGGGCACAGGGCTAGGAATTGGGCTGCCGATCACCTGGGTCGTGGGGGACTGCGCTGGAAATCCTCCAAATTGCGCCTGGGCTGGCATTCCGATTGATGTCAGCAGGACAATTCCCAGGGTTAAGGGAGTCAGAGTCTTAGTTACCCCGAACCTATTTAAGCAAGATTGCCGAGATGGAAGTGTAGAGAGCATAGCTTCACCTCAAAACATGTAGGGGATTGATAGGAGAATTGAATGTCTGGCTGAGAATTGTGTTCCGCACAAGGGCTGCGGTTTAACCCAATTTGGTTTTGAGCTACTCTCAAAGTACATCAGGGAGTGAAGATATCACTTCACCCAATTGAATGAGTTAAAGACACTGGGGTGAAACCGCTCTATCGAGCCAATGCCGTGAAAAATACCCTGTTTATCTGTAGGATGCGTACCGATGCTCCCTACCACTTGAGCCAGACAGTATCTCAGCTGGATTATTAACTATTATTATAGCCATTTTTAATCATGTGCTGACTTCTGATCTGATAGAAGAAGGTATCCTCTAAATTTTCTGAGTAAAGAAAAGACATGTTGGGAACTTTAGGTCAAAAACTCATCTAATGCTTATTTAAAATTGTTGATTTTGGAAGCGACCGCTATTAATTCAGGCTGTGACAAAAACGGATAGAACAATATTTCATTCTTGAGAATCCCTCGAATCATTCGATTGTGTTGGTATTAGCCAGACCATTAATCCTAGAAGTGAGGCAAGAACAATCCCCACCAAAACCTGAACCAGTATATTAGATAAATTATAAAGGAAGAGATGGGCGAATCTGGTAATAATAGAAACTAAAGGTTGTTCTGGGTTGATAGAATTCAGCACAGTTCTGACAGGAGAGGAAAGTTGGAAATAAATACTGCTAGCCGCTAGGCAAGTCACAACAATAGCAAACCAAATTTGCAATTTTTTCTCCCGTTCTTGAGCTGCAATGCCATTAAGGCGTAGGGTTTCCTCTAAAGTGCGAGCGCGTTGTGCTTTATCAATTTCTACAAGGCCTCGAATCGATGCGATCGCTTTTTCCACCAAGCTCGAATTTTGTACGCATTCACTGAGTTTTATTTTCAGGTCATCCTGAAAATTTTGGCAGGTTTTCTGAGTAAAAAATGATAAAAACTTTAAATCATAATTTGGTAATCTTTCCTGAACTTGTCTAAGTTTTTCAGTATAATTTTTGCTATTAGCCTCAATCATCATACGATAGGATTCTATGACCTGTATCCCCTCGGCATAGTCTAAGGAAAATTTAGGCAGGACTCTGAGCTTTTCCTTAAAGTAGCTAATCTCAATGTCCGACAAAACTTGAGCTTGATTAGGCTCTTGCGATCGATGGTTCTCTAGAGGAAGCTCTGCTATCTGATTAATTATCTCTTTAATCGTTTGATTTTTTTGCTGAATACCTACATAGGATTCTAGAGCGTGTTGATAAGATTTAAGGATTTTTTGCCTGTAATACAATAAATCAAACATTTTCTGATAAAAGAAACCAAAATTATTATCAATTCTAGAATCAATTTTGCCAGTAAATACTTCCCTAACAAATAGCCAAACAAAAATCTGCCCATAAACATGAGTATGATAAGGATTACCATATTCAAAAATCGGGCTACCAAATAGTTGACCCGATTGATACAAAGGTGGACAGTTTTCCAAATCTTCTCCTAGGAAACTCCGTACACAATCATCTGCTATCTCCCGCCATATTTTTTGGCTGGGCTGCTGCTTCTGAGATAGCCAAGCTGTTAGTATTACAGTTTGTCCTAGGGAGCTATTAATTTCTTTAGGCAAAAAGCATTTTCCTGGATTGAAATCTTGAAAAATTGAAAGTTCTATTTCTTTAGTTCGTTGACCTCTTTCATTAAGTTCAGGAATGCGAAGATTCAAGGCCAGCGCATAGCTCTCTTCAATCTTGAGCGGACAAGCAAAACCTGTAATTTTGTGGTCTTTTTGTTCATGAAATATTTTTCCTTCTAAGGGCAAAGAAATCATGTTATCAGTGGCTCCTTCTAGTAAAGCCACTCGAAAGCCATCAGATATATTTTTTATTCTTAACTTTTGGTTAATTTGAAAACGCACAAAAATATCAACGCATTTTTTCCAAAGCAATTCTTCATCAAAGTCTTGGCTTGAGGGTGCATGATTGATAGAGGCATTGCTCGAATGGAAGGCAAAGAGATGAATATTAGGCGCATAGACTTTGTGACTCATTGTTGAAACTCCGAATGAATGAACAGTATAAGAAAAGTGTGTTACAAGTCAGGCGCTCAAGGATTGTTCTTAACTTGACTGTGTTCTATGCTCCAGATTAGCAACCTTGAGTAAAACTAAAGGGAGGAACTTAATGTCGATTCAGCAAGTTTTTTGAAAGGCTGAGGGCAACAGCAGGAATCCTCATTCCCTTTCAGCTCGTCTTAATCTTTCCAAAGTCATTCGTTCTCGGTTTCTACCTAAGCTTTGTCAACTGGCGCTGGTACTGGTAGTTCGCCTTGGCTTCAGCTATGGAGCTGCAACTTCTGCCAATGCCGCGACTCTTTGGTATGATGGCGACCCCGATGGACAAGAATCCACTCACAATGCCATTAATATTTATCCGCCTTTTACCTATATTGGTGCGCGTCTTACGCAATACGTATTGGATGACTTTATCATCCCCTCGACTAATGCAGGTTGGCACATCAACTCACTTTGGTCTAACAATTTGCTAGAAGCTCCTAACCAGCTTAGTGGCGTAGCTTGGTCAATCGAAAAAATCTTGCCAAGAAATATACCAGGAGAGCGACCCTACAGAAGCGAAACGGTTGCCAGTGGGGTTAGTCTAGCTACGCTCATACCCACCAATTTCACAGTTTTTTACTTTAACTATTCTGTGTATACGGTAAAGGTTTTAGGGTTAAATATCAACCTCTCTTCAGGAAGTTACTGGCTGTCAGTTGCTCCCCAATACATTTTACCGACTGATCCAGAGGGGGGCATACCATCAGCATCGTTTTCTGCGATCGCAACCACAAACGGTATGAATGCAGTTGGGACACCGCCTGGAAATGACGGGATGTCATTTAGGATAAATTATGGTTCTGCCTTTGAGCCTGGTAATGCTGAAGATAGCGATTATTCAATGGGGATTGAGGGCGAGGTTGTACCTGAGCCTTCCTGGATTTTGAGCTTACTCACGTTTGGTGCTTTGACGTTCGGTTTCCGGCGCTGGCGCAAGCAGAAATTTACCCCGGATGCAAACGATAGGGCGAATAAATTAGATTAATCCTGTTGGTGAGCAAATTGGTAAGCACCGATCAGGGAAAGTGCGATCGCAACCGTTAGGAGAATTGGAATAGAGTACCAGGGAAATTGTGAAAGCGGTAAGTAAGCCGCTGCACGTAGCCCAATACTGGTATAGGTTAGAGGCAGCAGATACACAATCCCTTTCAGAGCCACAGGTAACGTTGCGGGGTCAAAAAACGTTGCTCCCAAAAAGGACATGGGAACAATCAAGAAGTTGTTGTACAGTCCAACCGATTCCAGTGACTTCACATTCAACCCGACAATCACCCCCAAACCGGCAAACACGGCACAATTGAGTACCACCAATAGCAAAAACAAAGGGTTCAAGAAACTGCCAAACTTCTGCGTGAAGATCAGTGCGACTAAAATCACAGAGCAGGATGTCATCAGCCCTCGCACGATTCCAGCTAGCATTCTACCTAAATACAGCGCTAAGGGATGTACAGGTACGAGCAGCGTTTCCTCAAAGGTTTTGGT
>NZ_DATNPA010000100.1:0-23219 GCF_036703385.1 Allocoleopsis sp.
CAAAATGAAGGATAGCGGAGAAATCCGGGTCAGCATCATATCGAATTCGTAACACTTGTGGTCAGCCTTGAGAGATTGGAGAAATTTCTTCCTATCTCAATCACTGTAAGGCTTTCGGGTTTCGCACCGGAAACTAGTCTAAACTCCAGATTAGTCAGACAAAAACGCTCGCCCCTCCAATTGCAAAAAATTACTGCCTTACACCTGTGCGCTATATCAGGAGCCGTCAGGCAACACTGCACTGCTATCAATATCTTTGGTAGCTTCCACCGCCCCCCTCTTTCCACAACCACAACGAAGATGGTGCTTCAAAAACTTCCAGCTTCGGATTATCTGGTAAGGGACAAGCCGCTCCGGTGTAGTCAACATCCGTCGATTTTCTGACTACCTCAAACAGTTGTTCTAAGATAAAACCCAATAACTCAGAATCGGGATATCTGCTCCACGGGCAGTACCAGAACCATGAGTAGCCAAACGGCACAGTAACGGCTGAACTAGAGGCTGTAAAAATCAGTTGCAAGCTGGCTGTCTTGGGAAATGCTGAGGTATCCGGCTCTAAAATACAAGTTAGCGTCGGGGCTTGTACGCCTAGATGGTGCAACTCGCTAGTTATACGTTCCCAATAGGCGGTTGGCTCTACGCCACCAAGACTGGTTAGTGGAACGCTCCATCTGGGGTCGAACGGCGATCGCAACAGCAGAAAATTATTCAGGAACCGGACTAATAACTTGGCTGAACTAATCCGATACCCAGCTTCTGTCAGGGATGCACAGTGGTCTATGAACTTTAACTCCATAGCATCCTGCTCTTGATAATGCGGAAACGTTCCTCCCTTGTTGATTGTGGCACATCCAGACACGGGTGTTTAAATCTGAGAATGTCAGCCAGAATCCCAGCTTGGTTAGCTTCAGCCCAATAGGCAAACAGCTCTTCATTATTGGGGTCGCATTGCAACCAATAGGCGCACATGTCCATCGCTGCTTCCTGGCTACGACAGCGGACGGCTTCAACAAAATTATCTTTGGGATTACATCGGCAGGCAAAACACTCTTGCGGGGGCTGCTGTTCTATACCGGGCTGCTTTAGCCCTAATCCTTGCGCGTCTTTCCGGGAGGAGCCATTGCGAGATTCTCCCGGTGGCATTGGTCGATCGTCAGGCGGATCTTTCGGGATGTACGTACTAGCTGGTTTGGATTTTTTAATAATGCCCATAGCGGTAATAGTTCAAAAGCGATCGCGTCAATCGTCTTACCCTAGCTGGTATACCAGGGCTACGCTGACTAACCCTAATCGGTCTAAAAAAATAAAGCGTTTTGCTGGAACAAGACTATATAACGTTACAAACTTTAATCCCAATATTGACGAGACGCCAAATTCCACTTAAGTGGAATTTGACACGCACCCGCTTGTGCGTGTCCTGTTAACAGGACACACGGTAAATTAAATCAGATTAAGGTAGTAAACAATTATTAAAGGAAACATCAACTCATTCCCAGGCAAATGTCGAGTTGTCCGTTACTAGCAATTAGGAACAATCAGTTGGTGTGAGGCGAGAAGCGAGCGGTGAGATTGCGCCCTTGGAAGTTTATGGCGGGTTGCATGATAGCTAGCGCTAAAAAATTGTGAAAAAAAGCATACCAACCAGGAGCTTGGAAATGGATATTTCCGCAACCCTCAACGAAATATTACTGCCTCCCTTTCTATTATTAATTGTTTTCTGTATGATGTGCTGTCAGCTTCCACGTCATAGCGCAACAGTCTCCACAACAACAGAAAGTTCAGTAGAAACAGAACGAGGGACAGTTGAAACACTTCATGGCGACATAGAAGCCGAACAAGAATTCACCACCGCGATCGAGGCGTCATTATGTATAGAAGACTCAGTGGAAGACTTGGCACCTCCAAGTAGCGCGGAAAATGTGCCAGTGGAAAAAGCCACTTCATTGGCAGTCATGAAAACTGTAACGCCCGAACTGTATGCCCAGACAGTTGCTGTAATCGACAAACTAAATAAAGTCAGCGCTAGAAAACTTTGTAAACCACTCAAAATCCAGCAGAAGCGAAACGGCGTGGAGCTGACCAAGGAACTCATGCTAGCAAACATCAAACGAGTACTCAAAACAGAGCCAGAGCTGGTCATCTCTACAATTTCTGAAAAGCTCAACATTGACATTGTTGCGACAATGGAAGATAGTCTTGGCAATGAATCGATACAAATTGCCTAAGCTTTCGAGTGAATCATGGAAATTTCCCCCGTGTCAAACTCTTGGGGAGAGGGGGAAATTCCTTAATTAGGTACAAGAACATCGCGCAGAGCATAACAACGTCAAAAGTTAGCAATTCGGGAATATTAATCACACACAAAAACGTTCGATAGCACGGACGAGTATTCGCTGGCGAACTTCCGTGCTAACCGAACAAAGTAAGGTAAGAATCTGTTCCTCGACATCAAAAGAATCGGGAGACGTCAGGATAAATTGCTTGCTCCCTAGCGCCTCAATAAAAGCGGAAAAGGAATTGAACTCAAGTGACTCTGCCATCTTCTTTAAGTTTTCATGAGAGGTTGGAGTGAGCATACAGGAGAACTGCTTCTTAAGCTCGTCACCGACGATCGGCTGACCTTTGACACGAGGCATAGTGTTTTACGTTAAAACCTAACACAAGACAACATCGTTCCATCGTACAACGAAAAAATGTACAGGCTTTAAAAGCTTTCGTGGCAATAGATTAAAGCCTGTACATACAAAAAAGCCCCTAGAATCATAAAATAAAAATAGTAATTCCCCATTGACAAGGAATAAAACACTGTATAGTCTTTGAAAAGATAGATGGGTTTGACGCGATTGCGTGTAGCGCAGCGCTAATAGTGCGAGAGCGTTGCGAGTAATACAAATTGGGTTTGGCTTTGGCACAAATGAAACAAGTCTCTACTAGAAGCCGCCTAAAGGAATTGTGTCGGTCTTATACCCAATTGGTATAAAGCGTTTGCTGTACTCATGGTGCGAGAGCGTTACAGCACGAAGTGCAGCAGCAAAGGACAGATCGCGCCTGATTGACGTTCCAGCTAAATAGAAGTAGGAAAAAGCTGTGTTAAGGCTTAGAAGCAATTTTCAAGTCATCACGGGGTTGTCAGTTCTTGGAATAGCTGCGATCGCTTACCTTACCGGATCGAAAGCCAGTGGGGATTTTGAGATTTGGAGTCGGGTCGAGACGAACAAATCTGAAATAAGGCTATCCGGAGAACTGGAAAAAACAAAAGCTGAGGTGGCGAGAGAAATTGCCGACGCTTATCGGAAAAACCAGATAGGGAATTTCAACCAAATCGAAATAACCGATTACGTCTACAACTCGGCACCACCTATCTTGGATTGGAAGCACAACGTCGATCCCCATACGCTCACTATCGTTCTTGACAAATACAGAAGGTGCGTCGGGGTAACGCACAAAGGCGCGTATATTCACGCCTACACATACCCAGACGTTTGCCAAGAGAGTGCATCAACAAACTAAAATGTGGGCGAAAAATTGGAAATTTTTGGGAAATGGAATTATCCGCCTTTTTTCCCTCGGGGCGCAAGCAATAAAGTATTTAACAAGTCCTCCTGGCAATTTGATTATCTTTAGCTTGGCAACAGTTTACTTTGCACTAATTAGCGTGGAAAGTTACTGGTTGGCTGTGGATAAAATGAACCAGGCGTTTGTCCCAAAACCCTTTATCAACGATGGAGCCGATCCGAAACACCTCGGGTTAGCTGTTGGGTCAATAACTTTTTGGACATCGGTAATGCTCTCGTTGTTCGTGCAGAGCATCCAAGCCTTTGCGATCAGAGAAGTAAGAAAAGAGATTCAGCAAAACATCGATGCCTCCTCAAAATCAGCGGCACTGCGGGGAGCCGCCATCATCGCCACCTATGTAATTGACGGACGAATCGGACTAGCTAGTTATCTAGTTTTTGGAATAGAAACAACGCGCATTTTGGTGAATCTAGTGTGGTTGATTCTTGACGTAATGGGTACGGAAATTGGCTTGAATTTCTTCGACCATGCCTACGAAAAAGCCGCGCAAGAGTTAAAGTAAGAAGGGCTTGAAAATGCAATTGTTTAGTCTTTGTTCATCAGTTTCAGGAGTTCATGGCATAACACAACCCGATTCATTCGGTGTCCTGCTAGAACAAGGAAAAATCAGCGAAGCTTTACAACTCAGGTTGCTGGTCATCGAAAGGGAAGCGCAACACTACAGAGTCGATCTAGAGCAAGCAAAAATTACATCAGCTTTGGTATCCAGCGTTGGGTGGGTGCTGTCTGCAAATCCCTTAATCGCCCTGATCGCCGGGGGTGGAATGCTCGGTTACTGCTATGTGGTGGCCCGTGACTTGCTATTTACAGGGCAGCTATGCCCACTTCCTCTGACGCGAATAAACTGCTGGGATCTGATAGCAGCCGTAGGTAGGTTAGGAGTTCCCCAAGGCTCCAAAACGAAACAGGGGAACGTAGACCCCTTGGCTCATGTAATTACTTACGTGGAGCAAAACCTGGCTCACGAATACAGATTGATAATGGCGGTCGAAGGGGAATTGGCAGGATACTTATTCCAGTTAAAAAAAGAAGCGCGGTTGTTTGCCTACAAGCACATCTTGAGGCACACTTACCTACGCCAAAGCCTCCAGCTCCCGGCGCTTGATGACATTGAAAAAAGCGTGTATGGAAATGGATTTGCCCCGGCGCTTCCTTCCATCGAACTGACCCCCTAGCGTCTTGACTCACCGGCTTGCAACGGGCATTTCTCAAAGCAAAGCAAGGAGTCTAGACCCCACTGTCTTTTATAAAGCAATCGCTGCGGAATGGCACTTCAAGGGTAGCCATGCGTATCAATGTCGCCTGAGTTTGGACTTAACAAGAGCGCTCTACGCGGAGAGTGCGTATGCCAATATCGCCCTTGATTAAAGCTCTTGGCAAGTACTTAAGGATAGCTAATACCAACGACTTTCATTCATTCACAAGTAAGGAACTTTAAACTCATGGAGAACCTAGCCTATCTTCATTTGGTACTAGCCAGCGAACAGCCAGAAGGCGAACAGCAGACGAGCGAACAAGCCTCAGTTGGAGGCAACGTCGGAGCGAGTTGGGATGCCGCCGGATGGGACGAAATCTTTGACAGTTTAAACCAAGAAGAAGAGGAAGAGGAGATTGAAGAATGAATCGAATTTTCAAACACATCCACACGGCTGAAGTTGTCGAGGTGCCAGAAATACGTCCAGGCGTGCTGAATTTCAAGGGCTGTATCGTCGAAGTGTCTGAAATTTCTCTACACAACTGGGAGGAGTGTGAAAGCGACCCAGGCTATCGCGGACTCCCGCCAGAAGAGGAAAAGTCTCTTGACTGAAGCCCCAAGCGGCACTCGCTCCTGATAATCGTGAAGTTTCTCACGACAGCGTACTGACAGGGCTTGGATGTCGAATTTCAAAATCCGACAAAGACTCAAGACTTGGATGTCGGATTTCAAAATCTGACAAATTCTCTTTTAATTAGGGCATCGTTCGTGGCATAGTGAAGTCTAACTAATCACATTGTCTTTTAAGGATTGCTACTTCTGTGTCAAACCCTTCATACTATACACAGCCAAGGATTGCGATCGTCAGCAATGCAGGAGGAAGCGGCAAAACAACACTTGCCACGCACCTTGCTTACGAAATAGCAAAACGGAAAATTGGATCGCGTCCTTGTTCCGTTGCATTAATCGATCTAGATCCACAAGGCTCACTTTCACTGTTTTGCGGAATTGAAAAGCCATCGGAGCCGGAAGCTTCAACGTCAGGTGTTTTGAGTGATAGCTTCTCAGGGTCTTGGCCGCTAGTTTCTTGCTGGAGCGAAAAACAATTGAAGGTTGATGTGTGTCAAAGCTTGCAGCAGCCCCTGCTCAAACGTGCTGATGAGTTAGTGAGCCATCCAAGGGGACCATATATGCTAGCAGATAAGTTCAACGACTACCCGCTGCCACACGACGTGGTCATCTTAGACTGCCCAGCTACTTTGGGACGGCTTAACCTCGTAGCGCTTGGAGCCTGCACTCACGTAATTATCCCAATTCAACTAGAACCCAAAAGTGCCAGTGGTGCGGCTGAGTTGCTGGAGTTCTACTTTATCGAGTGTCGGCGGTTGCGGCTCGATCCCTACCCGCCAGTACTGGGGATAGTCCCTAACCAATACCGAGCGAATCAAGCCATCCACAAAAACATTTTGGAGCAGCTACCAGGGGTTATAAAGAATCTGAACTTGGGAAGCGCGAGCTGTTATCCCCCAATTCGTTTCTCTTACGAATTTAGCAATGCTAGTGCTCTTGGACTGCCTTTACAGCTGTACCGCAAGAATCATCCTGCCTGCAATGACTTTGCAAAAATTGCGGTAGATGTAGCTAAGTTGATTGGAGCGAAGTGAAGATGAAGGGCAAATCAGTAAACCTTGCTGGAATGTACGCCAAAGCGCAAGAGTTGTCGGAAACTGAGTCACAAATTCAAAAGCTCCAAGCTGAAGTAGAGCGGCTTAGAGCCTCCTCGAACCCGGAACTAGAGGCACAACTTGACCAATTGCGCTCTTCGCTTGCTTCAACGAATGGCACTCAAGAATTTAGCTTGGATGCCATTCGCCCCAATCCCGAACAACCCCGGAAAACCTTCGCAACAGAAAGCATCCGAGGGATGGCACTTTCTTTAACCAAAGATGGGCAGCTAACTCCTGTTATCTTGATGAGTGCTGTTGACACGCCTGATTTATTCGATCTATTTGATGGAGAACGCCGTTGGCGGGCAGCGCGTGAGCTGGGATGGAAAACAATACAAGGCATCACCATGCCGCGTCCTTCTGACCTTCATCGGAAGGCGCTGTTAACAACCCTTCACCGGGAAGACCTCAATCCATTAGACAAAGCCGAAGCTTTATTGAAGGAAATTACATCTCAAACAGAGATAAGTGCTGACGATGTAACGAGGATTCTTTCTACAGTCATCAAACGGCTGGAGCGCCAAAAGAAAACGGGTAAACTTTCTCTTCTCACCGGGGCATCAGATGAAGAGACTTGCGCCGCACTGACTTCCTTAGAGGTAAACGACCAGGAGCAGAAAATTCTCTTGGTACTTCTAGGACTGGGGTTAAATCCAGCTTCGGTGTTAAGCAATGACTTTCGGGTACTGTCACTGTTCCCAGATTTAAAGGAGGCAATCCAAAACTCCAATCTAAAAAGCACCCACGCGCTGGTGTTGCAGCGGTTATCCCCAAGTAAACTCAAAAAAACTGATGCAGCAGCTGCCAAAATTAGGGGCAAGGCAACCGAAGACGTACTCACCAAAGACTTGTCAGTAAGCGAGACAAAGGAGCTAGTTGGAACCCTTATTGAGAAGCACGCCCCGAAAACACAACAAGCTTTTCAGGGGAAGACAACGGCCACAATCGTACAAGGTCTTAAGAAGCTTGTCGTTTCAAACATCAATCGTGACGAGCTTCAACATTTCCGCACCGAATTAATGAATAAACTGGCTGAGGTAGAAGCAGCGCTTGGAGATTAACGCATGGCGTCAAGCCTTTTCTCCTCAACTCTTATGCAAGCGATGTGGAACGGGCGTAACCTCCGAAAGGTTATCCCTGCTGAAGTAGAGGCTCGTCGGCACTTTGTATTGGGGGTGCGAGAGATTCTCGACTTGAGGCTTAACCCTCCCTAGCGAAGGTAGTCACCGATCCAGTAAACCGGATCGGTAATGCTCTCTAATTGCGAGAACGGTGAAATGTATTCTTTAGGGAAAAGACGAATGGGACGAGCATCAAAACTTAAAGCGAGGAGAAAAAAAGCCAAACAAGAGGCTCACGACAATACAGAATTTATTCGCTTGACTCAACGCATTTACCAAGAAGCTAATGCACTGAATCCTCAAAGCTACACCCTTTCAAAAGGAGCCTATTCCATCTATCAAGAACACCTTGACCCTCTGTTGCCAAGAATTGCTCTGACACTCCATATCATCAACTCCTTAGTAGAAGGGAAAATCCCTAGCCAAGAGATTCCTGATACAACAATGGAGAAGGCGCTCTTGATTGCACCGGAGTATGCGAAAAATTGTCGGAGAATGCAACTGTTATTTGGCAAAGATCTTAGCTTTTGGTCACTCGCCAATCTTGCCGTAGACTTGGAGAATCCTCCAATCAACTCGCCATCCTTGTTCTCTAGCCAAATGACACAGACAGTTGAGCCGCAAACTCCTGAAGATTATTGGGAAATTCTGCAAATGGTTCCTCGAGATATTTTGTTAAATGCGCTCAACTTCTCTCAACAAAACTGTCACCGTCCTCTCCCTGACAACTTGTTGAATCATCCTTGGGCTAGCGTTCGCTCAAAAATTGAATTAATTTGGAACCCAACAACAAGAGAATGGTTAAACAACTTCCTTGATTCTTTTGCCAATATGGCTCCTCCTGACCAACATTGGTCGGAGTCGTATCGTTTTCAAGTTGCATCCAAGTTGGCAACAGCCATCAAGATGTTTCTAGATGATGAACTATAACTGTCAGAATTAGCGAGGAGGAGTTCTGTAAGCTTCACATCCCGCTGATCTTTGTTTTTAAATTCTGGATCAAAGGCAATCTACCTTTCGATTGGAATCAGCAGTAGGTCGCGTTTGGTATAAAGTTTTTGAGTTCAGTTTTCAAGTTGAGTTGGGCTTCCTCAACTTTGGCAATCCGTGCGGGGAGGTTAGTAACTCACCGTTCTCAGAGATCCCAAATGGACTCTATAGCTAACGCCAATCGGAAATCGATAAAATGATCCCCGATTGACAAATGACAAAACCACAACCCACAACCCGCCTGATAAATCTGCCAACGCGAATCGCCAAAATCGAACGCGAGTTACTGAGCATGAGAACCGAAATTAAGAAGCTTTATGAAAAACGCGATCGACTGGCACTGCCAATAGAACGCGTTGTCGTATTTGACTTAAGCCAGGAGTGCAAAAATAAAGAACAACGTGATGTGAGAAAGGCACAATTGTTACTCGAAGATGAAGAATATCAAGAGACTTTGAGACTTATTGGAGAACAAGAATTCAAGGTGGCTGAGACAGAAATTCAACTCAGGCAGCTAGAGCGGCAATACTCAACAGAAAAGTTAATTGCACGATGGGTGTTGGGTTTCCAGTACAGCACAATATCGCAAATGTTTGATATTGACGACGTAACTGTAAACAACGGAAGCGATTGCGTGTAAAAATTTAACGGCAATCTCTGTATAGGGAGAAGTATGGAGCGGGAAAACCTGCTCTTACTTTTTGCATATATGGGTAACCAACGTGTCTTGAACGCTTATCCACTTTTTTTAGCAAGATTGTACCGATTAGGAGTGCTTTCTTTTGTGCTTTTAAACCTGAGTTTGCCGCCTGTTCAAGTTTGTTTTTGCCACGACCGCCTCTGAAACTCTAAGATACAGGTTGATTCATCCTACCTGAACCAAAGCACTTGAAAGTTTGACTTTGCCGAAATACAAATTTTATAGTTTGGCTTTACCGAAATTATCCGTTCCACTTTTTCTGTCTACTGTAAGTCAGCACTAGCAAAATACTTACAGCGATCGCAAACAAACTACCCACGACAAACGTTGCTTGTGGATTGACCCATTGCCACAAAACTCCAGCCATTAAACTGGCAGGGAGCAGCGCCGCTCCAGTAACCAAGTTCACTAGACCAAAGGCAGTCCCCCGTAGCCTGACTGGAACATGGTCTGCAACAACTGCCAGAAGGACTCCCTTGCTCATTCCTAAATGCAAGCCATAGAGAGCAAACAGTACCCAGATTTGCCAGGACGTATTGGCAAAGGCAAAGCCCAAATAGACCAACGCGTAAAGGAAGAACCCACTCGCGAGTAATCCCAACCGTCCTATCCGATCTGATAAGACTCCAATAGGATAGGCGCTCAATGAATAGGTCAGGTTCATAACCACTAAAGACAACGGCACGATAGATATGGCAATACCGACTTGTTGAGATCGCAGGAGTAAAAACGCATCACTAGAATTTCCCAAATTAAACAGGAGGGCAACCCCAACCAACAGCCAATAATTTCTACCTAGGCTTTTTAGGTTATGCCACTGTAACGGGTTGCCTCGCAGTTGCTTGGGTTGAGATGGCTCCCGGACTCCAACGGTCAGCAGACTTACTGCCAGAATACCTGGAACCACGGCTACCCAAAATACTAGGCGGAAGTTTTGCCCTGATAACGCCATCAGTCCGGTGGCACTCAACGGTCCGAGGAATGCACCGATCGTATCCAGGGACTGTCGCAGCCCGTAAGCCGCACCCCGATATCTTACATCTGTGGTATCTGCAACGAGTGCATCGCGAGGTGCAACCCGAATTCCCTTACCAACACGGTCTGCAAACCTCGCCAGTAAGACCCATACAGGACTAGTTGCTATGGCAAAGAGTGGCTTAACTACTGTAGATAGCCCGTATCCAGCGATCGCTAGTTCCTTGCGTCGTCCCCAATAGTCACTAAGTGCGCCGGAAAAGATCTTTAGGATCGAAGCCGTTGATTCGGCAACCCCTTCAATAATGCCAACGATAGGGAGGCTTGTTCCTAAGGTAGTAACCAGAAACAGAGGCAAGACCGAATGAATCATCTCAGAGCTGATGTCAGTCAATAAGCTGACAAATCCTAAAATCCAGACATTCCGGGGCAGAGGCTGAAGTAGTTTCACTGAAACCTTGCTGGTAGGCTACACATTACAAATACCAGGATTTGACACTCCCCGCTCTCTCATAGACGGGGATTCTTTAGAGCATTTCTGCCCTAGTATCCTTAACGGCAAAGTCAAACTTTAAATCATATCTTTATACCTGTTGAATAGAAATTTTAAGAGAGGCTAGCGCCAATAAAGAGTGAAA
The DNA here is from genome assembly GCF_036703385.1 of Allocoleopsis sp. Taxonomy (NCBI): domain Bacteria; kingdom Bacillati; phylum Cyanobacteriota; class Cyanophyceae; order Coleofasciculales; family Coleofasciculaceae; genus Allocoleopsis; species Allocoleopsis sp. Next base: position 10,923 of record NZ_DATNPA010000100.1, read on the forward strand.
TAAATCTGTTCATCGAAAGGACTTATCAAACATGGCTACTAATAAAGCTAAAACCAAAGTCAACGTTGCTGAGATTGACGAACAATTTGGGGAATTCGCAGTTCCCAACTATAGCGAGTCAATTTATCCGAGTTTATTCCACGCCATTCGGGAAGTGCTAGGACTCAAGGCTCAGTACGCGCTGAAACAGAAGAATCAGAAGTTCGACTGGAAAGCGTTCAACCAGAAATTTACCGAGGTTATGGGCGATCCGAAAGACCACGAAACTCGGAAATATACTCTGGAACAACTGATTGAATACGGAACCGCAAAGACAGGTCATAGCGTAGAAGAGCTGCTGAAAATCAACCGCCAAAGCTGGGAACGCCGCAAGAAATGGCAGCAACAGAAGAATGGCGAGAATGAAACTCAGACCATCGATGACGAGTTCTAAAATCGTGTCAGCAAATGCCTAAAAGACTAGCCCGAAAGGGCTTAGTTTTTTTCATGAGGATGGCTAACGCTCTTCTGGATGAAGACCCATATTCCAGCGGCTTGGAAATAGCAGAATTTTTGGCAACCGATGTTGGTGAGCAACTCTTAGAAGACTTAGAATCGAGCGCTTCTTAAAAAGGAATTCCCCGCATAACAGCAAGCGTGATAGTGGTATAGCGATCCCTTCGGAGCAATCCGGAGGGTTGCTTTTTGCTATTACCTGACAATGGAGCGATGGAAGATTTTTTATTGATAAATACGGGTAAAAATACAGGTTTTATAAATGGCTAACGCCAGAAAAACATGAAAAAAATCTAACCTGAAGGGAGACATAATCATGAACCGTTTAGCCAATCAATCCAACACAGCTCCATTAATCATTACCCTGGAAAATCCGGGTGAAATCCATTACGTTTACTCTAATACAATTTCGCCCATTGGAATAGAGCTTGGGGAAATTGGACTAATGGCGACAATCACGTTTGTAGCTGCCAAAAAATGGTTTGTTCGCAAGAGCAAAAGTGTAGCAGATATCCATGTAACCCAAGAAATTGAAACTGACTATCCAAGAACATTCTCTTGTGCAAGATTCTACGAGCGGTTTGAAAAAGCAGACCCATTCGAGGGACAGTATGACCATTGGGTTATCGCCGAACCGCTCCCAAGAAAGAGCGCCAAAGACATGACCAGAGAAGAAATCTTGGCAGAAGCAGGAATTCCCCGCATAACAGCCAAGCGTTGGTGATATAGTGACCCCTTCGGAGCAATCCGAGGGGTTGCTTTTTTTAAAGAATTGTGTAGTAAAGGGGTTGCATTGAGTTTTGTCTCCTCTACCTAAAGAAGTATGCCATAGTTCCAAGCTGCGACTCTTCCATTGATGAACCCAGGAAAAAGCCACCTCTAACCCAATGCGTACATCAAAAGAGAGAGTCATCTATCTTTATACAGAACTTAATATGGGGCAAAGAACATCGGTACTACCCGATATTAGCCGCGATGATACTTAGTCCTGGGTGGAACGGCTAACGCCAAATGAATACGAGATAATTCACGATTCACTTCTTAGGAATAAAACCCATGTCAGCAACGCATACAACCGCCACCCTTGCCCCCACAACTAATGAGTTAAAGAAGCAAAGTTTTGCATTCTCGGAGTTGCCAATGTGGGCAATTATCCAGATTGACAGAACCTGTTATCGCAAACAGGACAACGACCTAAAAAGTGCTGGATTGATGGCACATAATATGAACGATGGTGGGTTCATTAAATGGTCGGAATTCCGACATAAAGAAGAACGATACGTCCAGGACGGATCGGTCTATATAATTGCTAAATAAGTAATAAAAAAGAATAAATTTGAAAAAAATGACGCTCCTACTGATAGGAGCGTCATAATTTTTGCTGTGGATATTTAGAAAAATAACCTTGCGGCTAATCAGATAAGCTAACGCTCGGATGAATGCGAAATTTATCGCGAGAAATCGTTATGTGCAACGCCGCAGAATTTGCATTCGACAGACTTATACGGCACGCAAATATCAACCCTGTAAGATTTGACTCTCTGACACTAATCAAAATAACAAAGCAACACCAAATAGGAAAAGTTCGCCTCAAATTAGCACTTCCTTACTTGGCGAAAGAGTACGGTCACAGCGTTAGAAAAGAAGATGGAAAGTACATGACTAAAATCAAGTGGGAAGATGTACCAGCTCGCGTGATTTTAGATTACGTGTTTGGGCTAGACCAAGTTTTTAACTGGCGGGGGCATCACATTGGAGTCGATGTGACGGCAAATCCCGAAACCGTCTATGACAAGCAAGGCAAATTAGCAGGGCTGCGAGTGCTGTGGCAGGCAATTGGCGTTGACAAAACAAGTGTCTTCTGGGTCAACGTTCCTGAAGACAGACCGCCAGAAATGCGAGTTGATGCTTTAGTGTCGAGCATAAGAAAAATCATTCGGGGCGAAGGCGAACAAGTAATTGAACTAAGTCTCTAATAAAGTTGAATCTTTATAGCGAGAGCCTTACTCGGCTCTCGTTAAACTTTTGCGTGGCATTTTTGTCGGCGAGAAAAGTTTAAATATTTCAACAAGAAGAACTGTCGTGTGGGAGCGCCGTTGTCTAACTAAAGAGGTAGGTTGCCTTGCGTCTTGACCTGAAGTGGCGCAAAAACTAACCAGGAGGTAGTCCTCTAACTTGAGGACTACCTCTAATGACCGAGAAAACTAATTGTCAAGAAAGTTTATGGTGCAAGTAGAAAATGAAAATTTTCGACTCTAAAACATCAACAGTAAATGGTGTTTTTAAAAAACTAGCGCCAAGAAGAAACGAAAACTATAAGGAACAATTGTAGTCAAAGCCATGAAAAATCGGAAGTTGAAAGTATTAGTTGTTGACCAAAACCAAACTTGCCTATGTGTTGCCTTAAGCATTGGGGAGCAGCTCGGCATTCAAGTAGAGAAGTTAGAACTTCCCAGCAGCTTGCCTCCGACTATTCGTAGAGTCAAGAGAGTAGCAGAAGACTTTGCGCTCCAGTTCTACAACTTATACCTCAAAGAACTTGTTGGCGAGTACGATTGTATCTTGCTCGACAGCGACTGGGTGGATGCGATCGGAGATGGATGCCGCTACTGTCTGGGAGCATTCAAGGTTCTAGAACAGCTTGGAATTGTCAAGTTAATTGAATGCCACGGAACGAACCGACCAACGTTCGCGCAAGCTCTCGAAAACCTAGCACTGTCTTGAGTCCTTTCCTCATGAGAAATCTGGGTTAAAGCTGCCGTTAAACATTCACTCTTCGCAACAAGAGAAAAACCCCTTAAAGAAGTCGAGTTCAAAGCATCTTAAAGATGCGCGACTATTCGTGTAAGTAGAACAACACTCAGGAGTTGACTTGTGTTAAAGTCAACCCCAATTTTTTTAATCTATAATACCCCCTCTTCGAGACATTCTCATGTTACTTAACGGCTAGCGCCAAAAATGCATGAAATCTAAGTGATGAAAACGAAAGATATGTATACCAGATTTGATTGTATGGCGGCTAAAGCACAAGCGGAAATCGACAAACAAAAGCATGGTGGACTGTTCCCAACTACACAGAAAAAACCTTATGGACAAACAATCCTAAGAGCAGACTTGCCAAAGCGACTAATCAAGCCCTGCTGAAACTAAGCGCCTTGAATAAATAAATAGTTCCTCCATGCTTTTCATGAGAGGAATTATTTTTTTATGTAGAAACCAGGCAATAAAAAGTTCCTATTCACAGTTGGTGGCGATCGCCACCAATTGCCTAAGATTTTATGTAGAGTTCTTTTCAGAGAGAAGAGACAAATAAGTATCTCGGTAGTTGGTTTTAGCCAACGCCCTAGCTTGTTTTTTGGTCCACTGCGGGATGGGTTGTAAGATAGGCTCACCAGCCAGGGGCTTGAGGAATTTATCAAGCCCAGTCACCTGAGCTACACAGGAGGCTATCTCGCGGCAGCAGCTCTTGGGGTAACGGACTACCTGCTCTTCAGCAAACCGGATGATAATCCAGTTGCCCTGGAGAAAAAACCCGTTGCGGTAGCGATCGTGATAGTCATCAATGCAGTGAGTGGGGCGTTTTTTCTTGAGGTCGAAGGGTTCGTCAATCTCAACGTCGATGTAAAGACCGATTTCTTCGAGGACAACGGCGAAATCGGTGCTAAAACTGCGGCCCTTCTCACTTTGGGGTATGGGAAATTCCAACTGTCGCTTGACGCGACCGGGAAAGTAGCGCTCCAAGACGGAGGCAAAGGCATCCTCGCTTCTGCCCACCGGGGCATCACTCGCGCCAATCGGTTGAAGAACCTGCCCGGACAAATTTACTTTTAGTTGTTCAAGATAATCTAATAGTCGTGCACGGGATAAGTGCCGCCCGTCTTCCGAGCTATTCTGTGCAGGTGACGTAGCTTGCTTAGACGAAGGGGTACGCTCGCGAGTTACCTCCAACTGTTCAACAATGGGTTGTTGAAGAGAGCTGCTGCCTTCAGTTTTAATGTCTCGTTTGGAAGGGCGTCCCATACCTGCTATAGCTACAGCTGCACCAAGCAACGACACCACCCGTATAGGTTGTTGGAGGTTTTGAGGAAATCGAGGAACTGCGGCATTCATTAATCCTAAAAGCCCGAAAACCAAGCTGGAACAGACGAGCCAACGGGTGAAATTGGGGGAAGTTGGGGAAACGATACTCTTATTTGGGGCTTTATGTGCGTGCAGGAGCACAGTTGTACGCACTGCATCCGAACCACCTTGGGTGAGCTTGGCTGATTCGTGGTCACGATCGAGCGGTTGGTAGCAGGGGAGAGGATGCTGGCGGCGAAAGTCAACAAGCAGTTTGGGATAAAGTATGACAGGGTAGCTCATAGGGAAATGGTGATAAGCGTCCCGTCGTCAAATTCCACTTGAATGGAATTTAACAACGTTCGGGTTGGGGGAAAGTGAATGACCACGATCGCTCTGGGGCTATTTAGAAGGTTTCAAACCTCGCTCTTGGGGAGGGCGAGTCCATAAAATGCAATAGCCGCCGTCTGCCTGGGATTTACCGAAGGTCAGTTTTACCCCCAAAGCCTTGGCATCCTTCTCGCAGACATCGAGGTAGTCGCGGTTCCACTCCATCAGTTGTTTGGCTTTCTTGCCTTCGGCGCTAGACGCCCAGTTCAGAGATGCTACATCCTCTGCCGTGAGGTTGCGAGTCCCCACATACCCCCCTTGCAAGTATGGGGGAACAGTCATGCCCATAAAGCAGCCAGCACCAAAGATAGCCGTAAGGATGCCTGCGGCAGGAAGAATCGACTTAAACAAGCGCCGAGATTCAGCTCGCTCAGCGTCCTTGAGAAATTTTTTGTGGCGCTCCTCTCCATCCTTGATGACCTTCTCAACCATCGCTTTTGATGCCTCAGCGATCGCTCTTTGCTGACGAAGGACAATCCCCTGCTCTACGCCAAGAAGACAAGAGGAAATTTCAGCGGCCCACTTATCGAAGATCTGCTTAGTCTGCTTATTGCCTTGGGCAAAAAGATCGCCCAGATCCTTGGGAGCATCAGTAAGCAACAGTTGGAGTTGTCCGGTTGCCAGCAGAAACAGAAACATCGGATCGTTAAAGTCCGTGATGCCGCAATAGCTGACTAACTGAAGAATCTTAGCTTTGTATTGTTCGTCACGCCCCTCCAAAAGCCGATCGAGCAGAGGGGATGACTTGTTGGTGTCAAGAGATTGAGTCATGAGGATACATGAAAAATTGGTACAAAAATTGTTAAAAAGCTCTTGGTCTACCCCCGTGCGGCAAAGCTTCAGGGGAAGCCTGTCACGAAAAGCTTTGCCGATACTTGAGGGCATTGGGTGAAAACACGCGGCGCTTCCTGACGGGCTTGCGTTAAGAGGGCGACTCCCGAGAGCAATCGCACTCAAAAGTCAACAGCGATAACGTAAGACTCCGTTTCAGGAACGGTAGGCGATTCAGGAAAAGTCGAAATATCCTGTTTGCTGTCAGTACGGTTAGGGGGTGAGTCGAATGATGGTGGTGGTACTGGGTCTACTGAATAAAACTGAATCAACGACAGAGCATCTAGAGCCTCGATGGACCTTTTGAAGTAGTCATAAACCCGCTTTTGAGAGAGCATCCGCAGCCCAGATGGAGACGATGGAGTAGAGCGAGTAGCCGCATTAAAAGTAAGATTTTTGGAGGCGAGCGTTTCAAATTCAAAACGAGCCAACGCGCCGATTTCTATTGTTGGAACGTCCAAGCCCCCAGATTCCACAAAGCGCGAATCGCTCTTGAGAAAGTCCCAATTTTGGCAAAAAGCCAAATTCTTAACCAAGACGTGCTTGACGTAAGAACCTCGGTAATCGACAAGGGAGCGAATGAATAAACTGATGCTGTCTTCCGTTCCAGTACAAACAAACCACTTGTAGATCTCCAAGGAAAGCTCGTCATCGAGGGAGAGAAGGTAATTTTTTTCCATCCACTCCCTAACCGAAAAATGGCTTTGAGCCGGGAGGTTAACGATGACAGGCTTAGATGCAGCTAAATGCATAAGCCGGTCAGCCTCGAACACCAGAGATTCCTTCTGGGAAAAGGTGAGACAAGAGGAAATCTCCGGGTAAAAGCGAGATACGTCGGGGTTAGTGGTGTCGGCGTCAACAACATGAACGAATGCACCCTTGAACAGGCAGTAATCAATTAACGTCCGACAGAAGAAAGACTTCCCGATGCCGCCTTTTTCACCATCAACAAAGTGAATTTGCAGCATGACCTAACATACCGTGACAGGTTGATTGGGCGTATCGCCTTTGTCCTTGGTCTTAGAGCGCTTGGAACCCTTGGAGGAAGATGAATCGCTCGAATCAGATGGGGTTTTGTCCTCAGTCGAAGAAGTGTCTCTGGCTGTTTCACTTTCGGAGGATTGCTCGTTCGCAACACCTTTGTTATCTGAAGACTCAGGGGGGTTTTCGGCTGCGTCGGAATTCGTATGACCGTCAAAAACTTCAAGTCCAATCAGGGGAATCAAATCGTTCTGTGGCTCGTCCCCAAACTCACCAAGGGGAAGAGCTTGAATTCTTGGAAGCTTAACTCCCTCGATCGCATCGAACACTAAATCGCGATAAATGCGAAGCCTGCGCTTGACCAGGCGATCCACCTTAGACTGATTGGAAATGGCTTCATCGAAAGAAAGCTGAGACACGACAATAACATCAGCATCGTTCCGATGAAGCGGATCTAGCTTCATAACAAGAACTTTGTTGCTTTTCAGGAACTCGCCAAAGTCAGCATTAGCGTCCCAGCGCTTCCAATTCGCTTCAAAACTCCCCGTCACACCCATGTTCTTGACGAGAATGTGCTTAATCTTCCCGGAAAGTGCCGTCACCGATTTTTTAAATAAATCAATGCTATCCGGCTCCCCAGTGCAGACAAACCATTTATAGATGAGCAGTTCTTCAAAGTCCACATCTACCAAGCCGTTGCGCTCGATCCAATCGTTAAGCGGAGCGTCAACCTGTGCGGGCAAATTGACAATAACGGGTAAGTTTTCAGACAGTTTGAAAATTTGGTCTACGTCGTAAGAGCGCTTGTCATCCTCGCTAAAGAAAATTTTTCGCTGGATGGAAGGATAATATCTACCCACATCGGGGTTAGACGAATCACTTTCAACCAAAATAATTTTTGCTTGGATTTTAGTAGTACAGTACTCGACCAATAGACGGCAAAACCAGGATTTACCCACGCCACCTTTTTCGCCGTGGACAAAATGAATCAGCATAGCGATCCTCGTAGTGTTATTTGAACTTGTGTAAAAATTGGAAAGGTGTAAGCTTTATGTTGTGAAGAGATTTACACCAATTACAAACCAGCTAGGTTAAAGTTTCGAGGAGTTATCCCCAGTTCGATTAAATCTCGATCCTCGTCAGATACCTCGTCCGAATCTGCGTTGCCATCGTATGGTTCTTGATCGTTGACCAAAGTTGCAGTATTTGTCACCCCAATAGCGGAAGCGTTCCCAAGAGTAGGGGAGACGCGGTAATAGCCGTAGTCAGCGGGGTCGATTCCAAACATCGAACACAATTCGTCAGCTCGGGCGTACAGGGCAATGACAGATTCTATGACTAGCTGCCTTAAGGGATTACCCTTTTTAAAGCCCTGATGCTTGGCAGCGATTGGCAACCAATAAGGATTGACCGCCTTAATAATCATTTGATTGGCACAGTGAAACGACCTAATATACTTCAGGACATGGCGATCGAGAGATGCAGAATCAGGACGAAACCGAAAAATGATGCTTTCAGGCGTCTTATTAGCCATTGACTGCTACTGCCTCCTGCTGTGTGGGAGACACAGAACACTCTCCTCTAGCAACGCGGACAAGAAAATATTCGTACATGGAATAAACATCACACAGTCTATTGCCCAGTTCAGAGGATGCAAGTGAAGGGGGTAGCTCAACTCCGTGCCAAACAATCTTTGAACTGGAAAAATGTTCCGACAGTTCGGGACGTAAGTATTCTGACGTACCACCGCACAACAGAACTTCGTCTACAAGTCTAGGTAACTCTTCTCTCAACCAACTTTTCAAGGAGAGCGAATACTGCTCTCTTGATGAAATAACGGCTTGGCGCAAAGCAGACAGTTCGTTTCGGCGTTGCACGTCCCCAACGGACATCAAACAGCGCGAGAGAATCTTAGGATCGGGAGGATCGCCACCTAGAGCGATCGCCTCAGCCAGTTGATTAACGTCTAACCCGCTGGTTTTCGCCTTGACGCTGTTAACCAATTGAATAAATCCCAGTTCGGATGTCGAACGCTTAATGACAGCGCCTCGTTGAACGACCAGAACCGATGCATTCCTGTAACCAACCATCAGGACGGCTAAGACTTTGTTCTTTTGAGCTGCCCAGTCCCAATTGGCAGTATGTACCAAATACACGCCGCCTCCTTCAGGTTTGCAGTCGTAGTGAGTCAAAGTCACCTTGAGAGTCCCGGTGGGAGTCTCAAATTCACGAAGCCCTTTTTTCAAAAGGTGCTGAAGGTTTTCGCCGTTTTTGTATTCGCCAGGGGGCAAAAGGATGCCAATGGAAGCCGTGAATTCATCTTTGAGTCCCAAAGAAGTAGCTGCTGCCCAAACAGCCGCCAAAACTTTGGGGAAAGCTCGCTCGTATTTGAGCTGAGTCAAACCCGGATTGCCAAAGAACTGCGTTCGCGCTAAGTACCCTAAAGCGTAATATTGATCCCCTACGCCAACCCATGCCCTGTCAGCAGGAGCTAAGGCAGACATTCCCATGCTTTGACGCTCGTAATTAGTGATTGCACTCTTGGGAAGCCCAATTGCCTCTGGCTCCATGCACAACACTTGCGGATTGCGATCGCGTCCCCGGAAAATTACTTTGGTTAGAGAGCCACCAAAATCTAGAACGATTACTAAATCTGGTAGTTTTGTTTTCGTTTTGCGTCCCACAGTTTTACGTCACAAAAAATTAATAAGACACCTTTTAAGTTGTGACACTGGCTTGACATCTGCCTGACAGTAGCGTGACACCGACTTGACAGTAAATGGGGTATAAAAAGCCATGACAAAACAAAGTAGCTTGCTATGCCGTGAAATTATTGAAAATAGCTCTCAATACCTGACTGATTTAAAGTGTCAAAGAAGTGTCAGAGAAATGTCAAGAAAATGTCAAGAGAGTGTCAGAAATTTGCTTGAAATCGCATAACAAATTCGTAGCATTTCATCGCCTGAAAGATCCATTGGTCTTAAGTTAGAGGAAGGATTTTTTCAACGACTGAAACCCTCATGGTTATAGGATTTTTAAGTCGTCCTCTAACTAAAGGAGTAGTCAACTTTTTGAAAAATGGTAGCGTAGCGATACCAAAAAATGGGTGTCTTCCTCTAACCCAAGATAGAGAAGAAATATGAAGAGAAGAAAACCAATTTTTTTGACTTCATTCCAAAGATAGATTTCAGCAAAAGTCCCTCCCCATCCCGAAAAAAGCTCGGTAGATTGAGGATATCGCGCTTGTAAAGGCACTCGGCTGACGGGAGCAAGCAATGTCGAGATATATATTTTTTGTGAAATCAGAGGTTATCTCGACATCGCTTGCCAAAGGGGTTTCCCCTTTGGAAACCCCTTTTAAAATGTTGAAGCAATTGCGTGAAACTGTAATTGCCACAAAGGTACACAAGTGAATCCTGCTGGTTGTAATTTTTGTACCGAAAGGAGACTGAACGTGAACAATGGAACCGTACTCTTACCTAAACAGGAAACCTTGAACCCGGAATACGTCAAAGTTGAAGCGATGGCGTACCGCTATGGGATGACATTGGAGCAGTATGCGATCGCAAGGTTGAAAAAGGACTCATGAAGCTAAAGGAACCAGTAGCAAAAGCCAAAAGAACACTAATTGAGATAAGTGAGCGGATTAACCTCGAAGGGTACATGATGCCTGATGGCTCGTACACACTCAACGCAACATCACTGGCTAAGGCAATCAGAAGCTGTGAAGAGATGTACAGAGAAAATAGGAGGTTGCAAGAACAAGTAAAAACCCTAAGCGAAGAAGCTCTAATCGCCTGGAAAAAAGTAGCAACCGTATACGAACAGATGAAGGCAGGAAAACGAGAATCCTTGTTGGTAACAAATGGAAACGGCTGGTGATGGTTCAACCCCAAGGAAAGAAGGACAGGTAGAAAACAGTGACAAGAAAGTAATACCGATGGATTGGATTAAGGATTTAGAAAAAGTTGTAAGGCAATTAAATACCGTTCAACGAACAGAAGATACTCCAAAGAAAGCACCGGAAGCGGAGCAAGAAAGTCCAAGAGAAGACTAAGAGAGAAGGGTAGCAAAATACAATGATACAACCGAAAAAAGTAACACTGCATTTTGGAAACCAGGAAATAAACATTCAAATAACCAGACTGGGAGAATGCTGGTGGAACCTAAAAGATTTGTGCGCCTCACTAGATGTAGAGTTACTAACTCTGAGAGAAAATCAAGATCGGCTAACGTCAGTAGCGAAGGCGTTAAAACTGGAAAGCAACGACATCAAGGAGGAAAAGGGGGAAGACGGAGAAACAGAAATAATGCTGAATTTCCCTGGATTGGAAAAATTAGTAGATTATGCAGGGGAAATTAGAACCGCAAATGATTTTTGCGAATGGATTGTTGAAACGGCATTTCCGTTGATATGGGAAAATCAGCAAGGTAAAAAAGAGGAGAACGAAGAAGAAACGCTAATTCTAGGAAAGCCTCAAAACCAGGAAAGTCTAGAGATAGGCTTAATAGCTGCCTAAAACCTAACAGCGATCGCACAACCTTTGTCTACAGCAGTAAAATCAAGTGTTTACCGTAAGAATACTCAATCATTAAAGTAGCATCTTCTATGAGCAACAAGGTAATAGAGCCGCCCCAGCAAGAAACACAAAAGCCGAAAGATAACTGCCTGACTTTGAAATTTAAAAACAACGAGGTAAGGATACTAGGAAAAATAACGTCTTTCTGGCTAGTGGCAAACGACGTTTACGCCATCCTAGTAAGAGAAGATCCGAATACAAAAGTAAGCATTGACGAGTTGATAGAAGCAGGAGTAGATGCGGACAACCTAAGTACATCAGAAATCGGGATAGTCGTCAATTTTATCGGACTAATATGTCTCGTTAGATGTGGGAAAAAGGTAAATGAGAGCAGAGCAATAGAGTTCAAAGAGTGGGTTTTTAAACAGATGTTTCCAAAAATTTGGAGTTGGACAAATGATAGGTGCGAAGCCAGCCATTGAACAAAAAGTGAGTAAAGGACAAGAAGAATTCGAGTTTGCCGGAAACTTTTTCTTAGTCCGAGTAGAGGGAGAAGAAGGGAGTTTAGAAAGGGCTTACAGAAGCCTAACAAGATTGGGCATAACATTGCCGATAGAAAGAGAAAGGTTATCAAAAACCAGAAGTCAGAGAGTCAACATCAGAATACTTTTTCACAACGGAGAAAATAACAGGGCAAACAACAAGTTTACAGAATGGGCAATAGAAAAGGTAATCCCCAAAGTTGAACAAATTCAGTCTAATCAAAGGATAAAGGAAAAAAGCCGAAACTTTAAAGAGAAGGAAGCGGAAACCACAGTAGAAATAAGTGCAGCAGGAAATAGGGGAAATACTCCAATAGCCGTATATAAAGGCAAAATCTGATGTGAGGAAAAAAACAAAGCAACACCTGCTATTGCTAGAGCCAGAACAGAAAAAGGAGTGGAAAAAGAAAGCGTCTCTAGCAGGAATGACTCTAAACAAGTACATCAGAAGCTGCGTGGAAAGGAGGCATACGACAGCA
>NZ_DATNPA010000101.1:0-3147 GCF_036703385.1 Allocoleopsis sp.
TGGCCTGGTGGAGTATGACAAGCGGCTGCACAGATCTAGCCAATAACTTGCTTCGCTTTACTTAACTGTTGGAGCAGGGCAAGCACATCACTGCGGCTAAGTTTTTCTTTACCGTTACTCAGTGCATCCAAGGTTCCGTGAGCCAACAGCAAGGGAATTTGGCAAAAGTTCAAAGCGGGGCCTTCAGGAAGTGCGTCGGTGTAAGCGTCGGCAAGGACTAGATTACGACGAGCATAGGCTTGCATATTTTCTTTACTCCAACCCTCTGGATAAAAGTCCACTCCACGCGCTAGATCGTCGCTGTGGTTGCGAAGAATATTGACAGCTTGTAAGCCGCGACCAAATCCAACCGCCTGGAGACGGTTCGTCTGCGTCCCATCGTACCAAGCCCATAAATCAGAGAGTAACAGTCCTACAGCGCCTGCGACGCTAAAGGTATAACGATCTAAATCCGACTCGGTGTGAATTGTCCAGTTGTTGTCAGCCCAATAAGCCATGCGATCGGCCATTGCCGCCGTAGCATCCCAAATCCGAGGCGCAATATCTTCCGGTGCCAGTATCCCCCATTCCCCAATCCGGATGCTGACCTCTGGTAGTAGCTCTTGGTGTAGACTGAATCCGTCAGAGAAGTCATTGATCGCAAAGCCATCAACGCCAGCTTGCAATCTCATGCTAATCGTTCGCAACAGTTTCGCCTTAGAGGGGTTATCCAGCATCGGATGATCTTCAATTTGATCAATGGCTCGCATACATAAGTAGGCTGATGTGACGGCTTCTTGCAGCCTCACAGGTAAACAACTAATTGGGATGTAAAAAGTCCGGCTAGTTTCTTCCAGAATTTTTAAGGCATCTTCGCGTAGACCCATCTGTTGCACTCCTATGATTGATTCTTACACCACACTACAATCCAACATATCTTCTTTTGCCACTTCGTTATAGCAAACTCTGAGACTTTTCCCTATCTGATCGTGAGTGAGCTTCTCCTGCTGGTGAAATAGGTTGAGAAACATCCATCATACTTGAAACCTGAACGGCGTTGTATTTAAATTTTGACTTTTATTTTTCTCTTTAAACAATTACAAAAAAACGATAGCTTACCTTTAATTAGTTAGTTGTAAATTTACTTAGGTTTAATCATACTGTTACTCAATGTGTTTAAAATTACAGATCAGCGCCAATAATTTTTTAAGGGCATAGTAATCCCATCGGACAATTAAAATTAGCCCTCAAAAACATAGGAATTATGCCGTTACTAGGTGTTCAAAGCTTAGTCAACCAGGCTTGATGGCGACCTAGAGCCATGAGAGGGAAGCATTGTTGATAGAGGTGGTATTTCAGATAAAAATGGCTGGGAAAGCCAGTCCCTGTAAATTCTGATTCGTTCCAAGTGCCATCCGGCTGCTGCGTGGCTAAAAGGTAATTGATGCCCCGTTCAATTGCCTCGCTGGCAAATTTTCCAGTTGCCTCACCGGCTGCCATTAAGCCGATTAACGCCCAAGCGGTTTGGGAGGCTGTACTCTTTCCTTGACCTTTGAGGGTTGGGTCATCGTAGCTGCGGCAGGTTTCGCCCCAGCCACCATCGGAATTTTGGCATCCAACCAGCCAAGCAGCACCGCGTTCAATACTGCGGCGGTGAGTTTGAGGCGCAACAAGGGCTAGGGCAGAAAGCGCACCACTCGTTCCATAGATGTAGTTGACTCCCCAGCGACCAAACCAACATCCTTCGGCCTCTTGTTCGCGAATGAGGTAGGCCAGTGCTCTTGCTCGATTATCAGGAGCAATAGACAGGTTACCAAGCCCCAGCATTTCTAGAACCCGCGCTGTCACATCCGCCGTGTTTGGGTCAATCATGGCTTTGAGGTCACCATAGGGCAATTGATTGAGCCAGTCTTGATTGTTGTCCAGATCGAAGGCAGCCCAACCCCCCTCCTGACACTGCATAGAGGCAATCCAATTAACAGTGCGAGCGATCGCAGCTTGCTTTAAACTTTCATTAGGCAGTTGCGCTTGATGCAAAGCCATCACCACCACGGCTGAATCATCGACATCGGGATAAAAGCGATTCTCAAACTCAAACGCCCAAGCGCCTGGTTTGCCCTGCTTATTTTTAACCGTCCAATCGCCGTAATCGAGAATCTGCTTACTTAACAGCCATTCCCCACCCCGAACGACAGCCGGATGATCGGGAGCAACACCGGAATCAATCAGGGCTCTCATCGCCCAAGCCGTATCCCAAACCGGTGAGACACAAGGCTGAACTCGGTAAGTATCCTCTGTTTCGATCGCAAAGTTATCAACGGCTTGGAGTCCCCGGTGTACAATCGGGTCTGCTGCGTCATAATCTAAACAACGCAGCGCCAACAGCGAGTTCAGCATCGCGGGAATAATACCCCCCCAGTCCCCGCTTACTTCTTGCCGCTCTAAAATCCATTTTTCGGCGGCCTTAATTCCTTCTGCGCGGAAGGGGACGAGGTTTAAGTTTTCTGCGAACTTAAAGGCATTATCGAGAGCCAGAAAGATGTCTGTCCAGTCAGAATTGCGGGGTAATTCAAACCGGGCGTTTTCAGCTCCCTCGGTATACAACTCATCAAGAGTAATCTTGGGATTGACCTGAAAGACAGGTTTGCGATCGAGGACAATCAGTAGGGGAACGGTGCTTGAGCGTGCCCAGCTTGACATTTCGTAGATGTTGAAGGGAAACTGCTCCGGCAACAGCATCACCCAAGGTGGCAGTGAAGGAATGCCTCGCCAGCTATAGCATCCGATCAGGGCTAAATGGATTTTGGTGAAAATGCGGCTACGGCTGATTCCGCCCCGTCCTAGGATGAAGGCTTTGGCTCGAAGCATAGCCGGATCGGTTTGGGATACACCCAGCAACTTGAGCGCCATATAAGCTTCGATGGAGGTACTTAACTCTCCACCATCGCCATAAAACAGTTCCCAGCCCCCATGCTCTCGTTGTTGCGATCGCAAGTAAGTTTCGACTTTGTGTAGGGGACGTTCTAAGTCAGTTCCCCAAATTTTGTGGAGTAGAACTGCCTCTGAGGTTATGGTGACATTAGATTCTAACTCAGCCCACCAGTAGCCTGCTGGGTTTTGGATCGAGAGGAGATAGTTTTGCGTCGCAGCGATCGCTTCTGCCAATCT
>NZ_DATNPA010000102.1:0-6262 GCF_036703385.1 Allocoleopsis sp.
AGTATCAGTGATGTGTGTTATGCAGTCGGTTACAACAGTTTAGGCACGTTCACTACCCGCTTTACACAGTTGGTTGGTTTATCCCCTCGTCATTTCCGTCACTTTGCTACACAGTTTACTCCCTCCTATTTTGATAATTTATACTCTCACGTTAAAGACCTTTCTTGCACCATTCCAGCCGATGATGGTTTTACTGGCTGCGTCAAAGTTTCAAAGTTTTTTTCAGGTGTGATCTTTGTGGGGCTTTTTTCAAAACCAATTCCCCAGAATCAACCGACAAGTTGCACACTTTTAACTACGCCTGGGACTTATTGGATGACTCCTGTTCCTGATGGTTGCTACTATATATTTGCTGCTGCTTTAAATCTGTCTGAAGATCCTTTATCATACCTACTAACTGATACCGCACTACAGGGTACAACTGGCCCGTTAATAGTTCGCGATGGCAAAGCTGATGGATATACAGAGGTAACGCTACGTCCAAAACAGTTAACTGATCCCCCTCTACTGATTGCTCTACCCTTTCTGCTTACAAAGTTTCTAGCTACCCACAGATTCTCTACCCGTGACATCCTCCTGCGCTAAATCGGAGATTATAGCGCAGGCTTGTTAAACTAAGCCGCTCCATAAAAAACTTAATCTATACCGAACCAACTGAGCAAGATGAAAGAAGAAGTGAAATTAAATTCTCAGTAATCTTAATTGAACAAGGCAATCCAGTCTTACCAGTAAACTTGATGTGAAGTGAGCAAATTATGAATGGTGAAGAATTTGGTCGAGGACTCAGAGAAATTCTCATTGGAGTATTAGGTGTGGAACGTGGAACTCCTGTCTCCTCAGAAGGAGGGGTGAAACCATTGCCTGAGCGTCCTCAAGGGCAACTTCCTACAGGACAACCAGAGCAACTTCCTGTAGGGCGACCGGGATCAAGAGTAGTGACTAACCCAGAGGTGAAGCCAAGAACTCTTCCAGAGGCAGGAACAGACACGGTTGATATTACGATTGAGGAAACCTATGAAGTGGAGGGGATAGGAAGAGATACAGTAATACTTAAAGGAATATTAACAACAGAACGCGCCACTCCTTTGCTTTCATTCGGAACGACAGAACAAAGTTGGGATAACTCAGCTGTAGTCGCCAAGTTTACCTCCTTGGCTCTAAAAGGGGAAAGTGATGTATTCGGTCCCATACAAGTAAAGCTCGATCAATCCACATCTGGATTTGGCATGGTTCAAGGAGGTAACTGTCGTGCTGTAATGCCGATTGAAGTATCTATGCCAGCTCATAATATTACGCTTAGATCTGCAACTCCTGTACAACTCCAATCAAAGGTATCTCATGTCCCCCCAATTGGAGACGAAAATACAGAAAGTGTATCTCCGGTTGTGCTGGTGGATACTAGTACTGGGAAATCTAGAGGGCAGATTCTTAAAGCTCGAGTGGCTTGGCGTGAGTTGGCAGCCCAAAGTTTTGATGCAATAGGGGTTGCAGAGTGAGAGTAGTACCAATTCTTCCTGAAGTTACACCGAACCTCTTTGCTTAGATAAAGTAAAGTGTTGGTAAGCATTTATTGCAATGTAATGATTCAAGTTCAGGAGGAATTGGTACAGTCTTTATTTTAGCCTCAACTTAAAAAACTGGCTAATCTGGAAATACAGCACTAATTTTATATTCTAGAAACGTTTTTAATAGGTTTTAAATTCTATTTTGTTCTACTCTACTTGGTTCTATATGAAAAGTCTTTTGAAAAGATTAATACATAATCATCGAGAACGAGAACTTGGCAATACAGGAGTTCGCGATATTAGAATAGAAGTAGAGCGAGATGGAAAACGTCTTCTTTATTACTTAATATCTCATGCATGGCAAATTGATGGTGAGACTTGTCAATCGCTATTTCTCCTTCAGGAGCCTCATCCATTTGATGGGACAGCAATATTGATGACAGAGATGAAACAATCTGATATTCCAAAGATAAATCTTCACTTACGTACCTCAAAAAACTGGTTGCAGCTAGATTTTGAACGTGCTTACGAGCGAATACTAGGTACTGATTTCTCTTATAATGACGTTCGCTTTTGGCTACCCCTAGAAAAAGCAAAAGATTTAGATACAACCTCTCTAGAATTTAATTCTTCCATATACGTAAACTATCCAGCTACTCAAGCTGCTCGTGAGAATCTGAGTAAACCCTACTGCTATAGAGTAACCTTTGATCAACAAAGTTGGATTCCCGTAAGTATAACGTATTACAACAATGCTTCCTCGCCCATTAGAATCTTTAAAGCAGAATCTCTTCAAGTTATAGATGGTATTTGGACACCCACACTAATGTCCGCTTCTATAATAGGCGCAAGCTCATTTAGTAAGATGAATCTTCTTGATTTGAAGGTTGGGGTCAAATTAGATGCGAAAATTTTTGATCCTCAATCTGTTCAGATGTTAATTAAAGATTTTGGTAGTACATGGCTTTGGGAGATGCTCTCATGATGACTGTAACTATTAGTGAAGAAGTAATCCTACCACTTCATACTGATACGGTATATCAAGTTTTGGTGGATGCTGAAGCACACTCAAAGCTATGTGGCTCAAATGTTAATATTGCTGCTCAACCGAATGCTGATTTCATAGTTGGTGGAGATGAGCCAAGCATCTACGGACGTATTTTAGAACTTATTCCTGGTAAAAAGATCGTTTTGCATTGGCGACTTGTATCACCTGAATGGCCACAAAATCACTTTTCCACTGTTTCCATAGAGTTGGAAGCAAAAGATGATGGAACAACTCTATTTTTAACTCATAAAGATATTCCATTGGCTCTTAAAGATGCCATTCAATCAGGCTGGAATGAATACTATTGGACACCATTGAGAGGGTTAAAATCATAAAAATCCATAAAATTACTTGAATTGATGTTATTTCGGATTGTTCAGATCGTAACTGCTTCTACTTGGGAAACTTTTAAGTTTCTCTTCAAATCCTCTTGGCATCCAGAAAAAATAGCAACAAGTAACGTCCAACAAAACATCGCTCATATATTTGTAAGGATTTGCGAAAAACTGGGAGGAGCTTTCCCAAAATTTGGACAGATTCTGAGTACGCGTGCCGATATTCTCCCCCTAGAGGTCTTGAACATCTTATGCGTATTACAAGATAAAGTTTCTCAATTACCAAAAACTACCATTACCCGTGAAATAGAGGCGTGGAGGCATCATCATGCAATTGATAATCTTCTTATTGAATGGGATTCTCTGCCATTAGCTGCAGGTACGATTGCTCAAGTCCATAAAGCAATTCTTTGGAATGGAACAGAGGTAGCACTAAAAATAAGGCGACCTAGTGTTCACAATGTTCTTGCTAAAGATACACAAATTTTGATAGTAATCGGGCGGTTATTCACTAATCTTTCTCTCTTTCACAACATCCCTATCAAAGAAGTGCTTGACCAGATATGTCATGCTCTTGTTTTACAATCAGACTTCCAACAGGAGGCTAACAACCATAAGTACCTCTCGAAAGCTTTCTCTGATAGTCTTAACGTAGACATTCCCAAATTATTTGAGGAGCTATGTACTGAGACTGTTCTTTGCCTTGAATTTATTCCTGATGCAGTACGAATTTCCGATCGCTCCCTTGATAGACCGACAGCTAGAAAAGCTTTATTAAATGGGTTACACGCCCTATATCGAATGATTTTTATTGAAGGGCTTATTCACTGTGACTTACATCCAGGTAACTTGCTTGCTAAACATGATGGATCTATTGTCATTTTGGACACTGGTTTTGTTACTAAAATCAGTGATGAAATACGCATTAATTTTGCTAATTTTTTCTTGAGCATTATTATGAAAGATGGACTCGAAACAGCGCGAATACTACGTGAAACAGCGTTTTATATATCTCATGAGTTTGAAAAAACTAACTTTGATAAGGCAGTTTGTGATCTTGTAAATCAATGGGGAGGAGTTTCTGCAGAAGAGTTCAACGTTATTAGATTTGTAGAGAGTTTATTTTTAGTTCAGCGCAATTTTGGAGTTTGTAGTTCGCCACACTTTACACTTATAATTATTGCCCTATTAGTTTACGAAGGAGTAGTTAAACAAATATCTCCAGATCTTGAATTTCAGAGTGAAGCTTTGCCATTTGTCATGGCAGCTATTGCTGGTATGCCTTCATAGAAAACATATTCTTAGAAAAACTAATTTCGCTCATTCTCGCTCATTCTCATTTAATGGTTTTTTATTAAATAAATTTATGCGTTTTTACGAGTACCAACACACAGTAGGATTTGAGGAAACTAACCTAGTTGGCAACATTTACTACGTAAATTATGTAAGCTGGCAGGGACGCTGTAGGGAGATGTTCTTGCGCGATCGCGCACCCGAAGTTTTAGAAGAACTATCAAAAGGTCTTGCTCTTGCCACAGTTCGGGTGTCATGCGAATACTTCGCAGAGCTTTTCGCCTTTGATGAAGTTATCATTCGCATGAGCCTAGGGGCGCTAAAGCAAAACCGAATAATAATGATCTTTGAATACTGGTGTCTTGTTCGTAACTCCAAAGAACCGATCGCCCGAGGTGAACAGGAAGTAGCTTGTATGCGCCGAGAAGGAGACAAACTCGTTCCAACTCCTATTCCAAAATCATTACGAGATGCCTTACAACCTTATGCTTTGGCATAAGTGCCAAATAATTAACAAACAGGAGTATAACTATGAGTCAGATCAAGACTGCCATCAATAACACCGGGTTAATCCAACTTTCAAAACTAATCGCTCAGTCTGTGTTCTATAAGCTCAATGGACGATGGCATAAACCAGCTATGCAAGTGTTTATGGTCATCATCATCACTCACTTACTAGAACACGTCTTTCAGGCATATCAGGTTTATGCTCTGGGTTGGCCTCGTAAAGATGCATTGGGTGCCTTAGGATTAATGTACCCCTGGTTAGTCCGCTCAGAATGGTTGCACTACGGACATGCACTCTTCATGCTACTAGGTATAGCTGCTTTGCGCCCTGCTATTGTCGGACGTGCTCGTACCTGGTGGGACATTACATTTGCGATCGCGTTCTATCACCACTTTGAGCATGCCCTACTGCTGGGACAAGCGTTAACTCATGTAAATCTGTTTAACTCTCCCGTTCCTACCAGCATTGGTCAATTGTGGGTTCCTCGTCTCGAACTCCATCTTTTCTACAATGCGATCGTACTAATACCGATGTTAATCGCCTTACATTTCCACCGCTTTCCACCTTCAACAGAATTACCCGATCTGAACTGATCCAAATGGGTTCATGCTGAGTCTTTCTAAAAAGTATTTGAATTCAGTACTGAAAAGAAAAGGCGATCAAGACATTTATCCCGATCGCCGCACGCATTGGATATTGCTTTGTTACACAAATGATGGGAAAGTGCATTTTCCTCATCTCCAAGATTAGAGACAATTCACCTTTGAACTCAATAAATTAACTCCTGAACTGATTTGTTCTGTGATATGATGTCCGGCAAATCACCCATAATATAAATCGGGGTGCAATATTGATGCCAGGGCAAGGCCAAAACGAGTAACCATTGAACCACATCTCAGCTTGGAATTGGTAATCGCGTTGGCTTAATGTCCAGTTGATATTGCTAAAAGTAGGTGTCGCTAAGCTGTTGGCGAGCGCCTTGGGCTGGGAAAGCGATCACTAAAAACTGGGCGTTCACACACAAACTCTCAGCGCTTGCCCTGGCGGAGAAAGCGCTGGTCAACAAACTTTGAGTCATTGCTGTTGGCTCTCCAGACAGGATCTACTTATTTATTGAGCGCATCTTTACAGAAAATTGGTATGACTGCAACGGGTAGGCGATCGCTGCGCTTACACTCAGATGATATAATTTCTGGAGAATTAACTATAATTAAGCCGCCAGTTCAGACCACCAATAGAAATTGGTTAAACCACGCACAAAATCAGGCTGGTCGATGATTTGGCAACAACGTTTAATTAACGCCTCCTCAACCCGAGCAAGACTGTCAAAATTTCGATTGGCAATTGGTTCATTGGTTAGGGTCCATAGACGCTCTGCGGGCTGTAATTCTGGGGAATGAGAAGGTAAAAATTCCAAGTGTATGCCTTCGGGAATTTCTACTTGGTCGCTGGTATGCCAGCCAGCTTGGTCAATAACCAACAGCACCTGCTTCCTCAGGCCAATGCCAAAGTGTTGCGCGAAATCTGCTAGCACTCTGTTAAATAATTGACTGTTGACGTAGGGTAATATCCA
>NZ_DATNPA010000103.1:0-2283 GCF_036703385.1 Allocoleopsis sp.
GGCATTGATTTTTTCGCACTTGACTCAAATACCTTTAACGATCCTCTCCCCATCCCAAAAACCCGAGAAGGGGCAGACTATCGTCAATTCTTGAAACAGCGTCGCAACGAGCTAGAGCAGCAGAAACAAAAAATCCTCGAAACATCCAATAAACTCAATGCTGAGTCGCCGGAAGGCGCAGAACAGCTCGATGACCTCCGTTCCAAATTGGCACAACTGGAAGAGGTAGAGGTGGACATTGATAAGCAACTATCAGCCGACGTTACCACTGTCACCGACCAGGAACAACTCGATTGGTTACAGAAACGGTTAATTGAGTCTTGGCATACCCAAGAGGTACGCGGCCGCGTGATTTACTTCCACCATCCTCCTTACGTAACTGAAGCCACAAAGTGGCACCAAGCGCAGACGTTAGCCATTCGCTATCGACTGCGCCAAGTCCTTGATGCCGTATCTGAAGCAGTTGGCCCGTTGACCAAGGGGCGTCCGTTAGTCGATTTGATTCTCAACGGTCACGCTCACTGCTTAGAATACCTCCGCACGGAAGA
This sequence comes from Allocoleopsis sp., assembly GCF_036703385.1. Taxonomy (NCBI): domain Bacteria; kingdom Bacillati; phylum Cyanobacteriota; class Cyanophyceae; order Coleofasciculales; family Coleofasciculaceae; genus Allocoleopsis; species Allocoleopsis sp. The sequence continues at coordinate 549 of NZ_DATNPA010000103.1, forward strand.
CACGGGACACGCTGACTCCCACCTGAACTGGATTGTGTGTGGGGGGAGCGGTCATAGCCTGCGCCGTCAACGCAGGGAAGGCCCGGACTTGATGGAAAAGTTTGCCGATGTCGAGGGTAAGAACACTCGCTTAGTGGCGCGTTCCCGGCTTTATCTCGGTCGGAATGGTCGCGGTTCCCAAACGCGGCGACCTTACTCATTTTTGCGGATCGATGTCGCTGGCGGTCAGCAGCCTAAGTTTCGCGTGCAACCGTTGATTAGCGAACGATTTCGACGAGACTGGAACTATAGCGCCGTTGAGGCATTTACAATTTGATTTTCCCAGAAGGGCGATCGCACTGTAGCTCGTACAGGATAAAGTGCGATCGCGCTATACGCAAGTTACTGTTCGAGTTTTTCGGCTGGAGTGGAGCGATCGCAAAAGTCTCTAAACCCGCTCCAGATACGAGCTTTTGGTTCTAGAACATTGGAGGCTACTCTTATCCATAATTTTTCTCAATGCTTGTGTTATTTCTACTCAAAGAGTCTGGTCCTAAACAAGAGCAAATTGAGCGACGTAGGAGCAGAACGGATTGACCTATAGCGGTTCTTCTGTCAGCTACCAGCTTTTTTGTTTCCTTGCTAGGTCTAGGTTTCACGCTTTCTTCGCTGTACCTCGTTCAACTGAAAGCCGCTACATATTCACAGATACACACCAGGAGTAGCATTTCATGACTAAACAACTCGATCCAACAAAACGGCGTAACAAAACGTTCATCCGCTGGTTACTCCAAGAAGAGCGCAGCGAAGGGGAAGAACATCATCGACAACATCCTTGGTGGCAGGTGATGTGCCTCACGGGTGTGGATTATTTCTCAACTCTGGGTTATCAACCCGGTATTGCCGCCTTAGCCGCCGGTGCGCTTTCTCCTCTAGCGACTCTCATTCTGGTTCTGCTGACTCTATTCGGGGCATTGCCAATCTACCGACATGTTGCAAGGCATAGTCCGCATGGGGAAGGCTCGATCGCAATGCTCGAACATTTGCTCCCTTGGTGGCAAGGCAAATTATTCGTACTCTGCCTACTGGGCTTTGTGGCAACCGACTTTATCATTACTATTACCCTCTCAGCGGCTGATGCCACTGCTCATATTATCGAAAATCCCCTAGTCCCACATTCGCTTGACCATCCAATCTTGATTACCCTTGTGCTGATAGCATTACTCGGCACCGTTTTCCTCAAGGGGTTTCGAGAAGCGATCGGAATTGCTGTCTTTTTGGTGGGATCCTATCTCCTGTTAAACCTTGTTGTTATTGGCAGAGGCGTATATGAAGTCTTTCTTCACCCCTCTGAACTCGCTAACTGGCAGAGTTCACTTTTCACTAGCTATCACAATGACCCGTTGCTCATGCTTGGTATCTCTATCCTGCTATTCCCGAAGCTGGCATTAGGCTTGTCAGGCTTTGAGACAGGCGTAGCAGTTATGCCTCTGGTTAAGGGTTGCAGCAGCGATACTCGGAGAAAGCCGAAGGGACGCATCCATAACACCCACAAACTCCTCACGACGGCTGCCGTAATCATGAGCTTCTTTTTGCTCACCAGTAGCATAATTACGGTACTCCTGATTCCCGCCGCAGAATTTCAACCTGGCGGCAAAGCTAATGGACGTGCACTGGCTTATCTGACCCATCAGTATCTCGGAAATGGCTTTGGTACCCTTTACGACTTGAGTACTATCAGCATTCTGTGGTTTGC
>NZ_DATNPA010000104.1:0-22573 GCF_036703385.1 Allocoleopsis sp.
GATCGTAGACTTTGTGAAAAACAAACTCAGTTGGGCACTAACTCCAGCCGAACAACCCAGCTTAGGATGGCGAGTTAAGGAAAAGCTAAATTTCATTCTCACACTCCTCGGACTCCTAGCCCTATCGCCCCTCCTCCTCCCCTTGTTTCCTATCTGGTTGGCAATCCTACGCTACAAGGAAAAACAGGACGCAGCTCAACAGGAGCAGTCTAGGCTGAGTGACGAACAACGTGGTGAACTAGCCATTCGTGAAGACCATGTAGTGCAAAATCAATTTAGTGCTGTTGGCAACATTAAGCCTGGATTATTTCGGCATACCACCGTCATGATACTCCTCTGGGCGGTTAATTTTGCCAGCCGTCACGTATTCAACAACGGCAACCTCGCTGGCATTAAAATCCTCAATCTCGATGGTGTAGATACCATTCACTTTGCCCGTTGGATTGTGATCAATGAAGGGCGTCGCGTCTTGTTTCTGAGCAACTATGACGGTAGTTTAGAAAGCTACATGGACGACTTTATCAACAAGGTTGCTTGGGGATTGAATGCCGTATTTAGCAATGGAGTCGAGTATCCCAAAACCCGATGGCTAATTTTGGATGGTGCGAAGGACGAGCAAGCGTTTAAGACATTTATCCGCAAACGCCAGATTCCCACCCAAGTTTGGTATACCGCCTACAAGGAATTCACGGCTGTCAATGTTGCTAACAACGCCCAAATTCGGGCAGGGCTTCACAAAGATTTGAACCAACAAGAAACAGAGGAGTGGCTGCGTAGACTTTAACAGGACTTACGCCAAAAATCTCTCTTTCCTCTTGTTTCTCCGTGTTCTTTATGTCCTGAAGTGGTTTGTTTTTTCATCATTGTGCGTAATTCCTATTTATAGCGATTTTCGTATCAGTAAAGTACATCTGAGTTTCTTGCCAATTCCTAATACCCTTGCAACCCAGAACTTTGTACCTCATCCACATGAAAACCGCTATAGATTTGCATTTTTTACCGAAAAAAAGGGTTTCAATCTCCTCACTAAAGCTCCGGCCCTATAAGTGGAATCATCAAAGAATTTTGCCGAATGTCAAGCTCCGTCCTTTGAAGGCGGAGCCAGTCCAAAATCCAAAATCCAAAATCGATTGACTTTTGACTTGCTTACTATGTATACCCTCGACCTCAACGACATCCAAGGGATTATCATTCGTGGCTATTCTAATCTAGAAGCTGCGGCTTTTGTACTATTGGGCATCCAGAATTCCGCTGCGGCAAAGCAATGGCTGAGGAAACTCCAGGTTCAGAACGGTCAGGAGCGACCCTCTGACACCAGCCTGAATATTGCCTTTACCTACAAGGGGTTAAAAGCACTAGGGGTAGATGACTCAACCTTGAAAACATTCCCCACCGAGTTTCAGGAAGGCATGACTGCCGACCACCGTCGGCGTTTTCTGGGAGATTCTGGAGAAAGTGCGCCTGAGGAGTGGGATTGGGGAGGGCCAAAAACAGCAGATGTGCATATCTTCCTCATGCTGTATGCCACAGACGACGAGAAGCTCACTGCCTTCTACGCATCCTTGGTCAAGGAGTTTGACAGCAACGGTGTGCAACTCATCAAGAGGCTCGATACCTTCCCCCTCAAAGACCAAGACAACGAACCTCGGGAACATTTTGGTTTCCGAGATGCCATAGGTCAGCCCATCATTGAAGGATTGAGCAAGGTTGGGTCGCCAGCGAACACGATTAAAGCTGGAGAGTTCATTCTTGGCTACCCTAACGAGTACGCACTGTACACCGAAAGACCAAGAGTGAAAGCAGAACTCGATCGCAAGGACATCCTCCCGGCAGAAGAAGGGAATTCTGAGAACCACGACCTCGGTTGCAATGGCAGCTATCTCGTGTTTAGGCAACTCGGTCAAAAGGTTCAGGACTTCTGGCGTTTTCTGGACGAAAAAACTCAAGAACCCGATGGCACGAGCAATCCCGAAGCTCGGATTAGGTTAGCGGCGAAAATGGTCGGACGTTGGCCGAGTGGGACACCGTTAGTCAAAGCGCCCGATCGCGACAGCCCAAACATGACTAGCAAGGATGATTTTGAGTACCACAAAACCGATCCCTACGGTTTCAGATGCCCCTTCAGCGCCCACATTCGCCGCTCTAATCCCCGTGACACCCTAGAACCAGAACCCGGTTCGCAAAAGTCGATTGACCTCACCAAGAAGCGCCGACTGCTGCGTCGAGGTCGTACCTATGGAATGCCGCTTGCCCCCTCACTTGACCCGCAGGATATGTTAAACGCTCAGGAGTCCGGGGAGCGAGGAATACATTTTATTTGCATCAATGCCAATATCAGTCGGCAGTTTGAGTTTGTCCAGCAAACTTGGATTAACAACCCGAAATTCAATGGACTGTACAGCGATACCGATCCATTGCTGGGCGATCGCGAGCCAGGAGAAATTGGAGCCACAGACACCTTCACCGAACAGTCCCAACCCGTGAGAAAGCGCATAACAGGTCTGCCTCGGTTTGTTGTAGTTCGTGGCGGTGCCTACTTTTTCTTACCTGGCATTAGGGCGTTGCGGTACTTGGCTTCTATATAGACTTTAACGCACAGGAGTAATACAGATGGAAAGCAAGTTTTGGTCGAGAATGTTCTTGGCGGCTGCAGTGTTCAACTTCCTGATGGGTGGGCCGATTATGCTGGCTCCCAAAGGGAGTTACGCCTTGGCTTACATTCCGTTACTGACTGGCGACGACGCAATAGCGCTGAAGTTCTGGGCAGATTTTGGGTTCAGCGTGTTGCTCATTGGCGTCGGATATTACCTTGTCTCGCGTGACGTTACTAAGAACCACAGCATCGTCTGGTTGGGAGTTTTTGCCAAGCTGTTCGATGTCATAGTGCTGAGTTATCGTTTTGCGATCGGTGTGGCAAAAGCGTTGGTCATCTTTCCCGCCGTGATCGACGGAGTTTTCGTTCTACTCTTCGTTCTCTTCTTGTATAAAACCCACCAGCAACCTCTCCAATTACCACGTGAGAAACTTAGCTGTGAGAGTACTCTCAAAGCGTAATTTTTCCGGAATAATAAGTAGCTCAACACAATTAAAGGTAAAACCCCCTGAGTTCGATCCCCCCTAGCCCTCCTCTAACGCTCCGGTTAAAAAGGAGGGAACCTGAATTTCTGCATCAAAAACTATGAATGTCCCCAAAATTGTTAACGATTTAGTTGTAACTTTAATTCGATTTACGCGGCGACTCAATCCTGAGTTGAGAAACTTGTTTGATCGCTTATTCCAAAAGCCAATTGAATCTGTTGCCCAGTTTCTCATCAACTTGAGTCGAAAAAACGAAAATTTGGGTATCGCCGAGGAAAATCTTCTACCCAATGAAGCCGAAATTACCCAGCAAATCACCCAACAAATGACCGAGTTTTTGGTCAAACAGTATACCGGAAAAATTGCTGAACGAGCAGGTAACACAAAAACTTACGGCGTAGTTAAAGGGAGTTTTGAAGTTCTACCTGATCTGCCAGATGAACTCAAACAAGGCATCTTCAAAGAATCTAGGACGTATCCAGCTTGGCTCAGATTTTCCGGCCCAGGCCCCTTGGTAACGCACGACCTTGATGATAATGGTATCTTGAGTATCGGCGTAAAGTTAATGGGTGTGGAGGGGGAGAAATTAATCGATGACGAGAAAATGACTCAAGATTTCACAGGTATCAGTTCTCCTACCTTTACCACCCCAAACGTTATCGAGAACCTCAAACTCCAACAACAGGTTTACAATGATACCCCCGCTTGGTATTTCCTAAATCCGTTTGATTCGCACCTATTAGACGCCATCATGCAAGGGTTATATGCCAAAGCGCATACTAGCCCCTTAGAAGTAGCTTATTTTAGTTGCGTTCCTTATTTGTATGGTGAAGGCAAAGCAATTAAATATGCGATTAAGCCCTGTACGGATGAGAAGACAAAAATTCCCCACAATCCATCCTATGATTATCTGAGGGAAGCGATGGTGAAGACGCTGGAGCAGCGAGATGTGTGTTTTGATTTCATGGTGCAATTCCAAACTAACCCCCACAAAATGCCCATCGAAAATGCTTCTGTTATCTGGCCTGAAAAACTTTCCCCCTATCTCAAAGTTGCTATAATCCGCATCCCTGCTCAGAAATTCGATTCACCTGCACAACTTAAATTTGCCCGAAACTTATCCTTCAATCCGTGGCATTGCATCGCCGAGCATCGCCCATTAGGAAATCAAAGCCGAGCGAGAAAATATATCTATTTAGAAACCTCCAAGTTCCGGCAACGGATGAATGGCGAGCAGAGAATAGAGCCAACGGGAGATGAGGATTTTAATACAGAAGCCGTGCCTGCTTCTGTTGCCGCTGATGCCCAGCCCTTAAATGACTCAGAATGATGAGCTGCCACATGTGACCGTTCAAGAATTGAGCAGCCAGAAAAATTATCCATGTGGGTACTTTGAAAGTGCGATCGCATTTCACCATTGCAAATACGAGAGTTCAAGCGCAGGTGACTTATGACAGCAAGCATTGAGCATATACAGGTACAAGCCAATGGCATCACCTTTCACGTCGCCGTCGCCGGACGGAAGGATGCGCCCTCCATCCTCTGTCTCCACGGATTTCCTGAGGGATGGATGAGTTGGCGACCGATAATGGAACGGTTGAGTGATGTCTGCTTGTATGCGCCAGACCTTCGGGGCTACCCTGGAACAGAACGTCCGAGAGATGGCTACGACGTTTTCACGCTCACTAACGATATCAAGGCATTGATTGAGGTACTCAATCTCAATAGGCCAGTTCTTGTTGGGCATGACTGGGGTGGAGCGCTAGCCTGGATTTTTGCCCATCGGTACTCCCCTCTCATCCGCCAGCTTGTTGTCGTCAATTGCACGCATCCGAAAACGCTGGTGCGAGCAGTGCTACAGGTTGAGGACTTCCAAACCTTTCGCATCCCGTGGGTTCTCTTTTTCGAGCTGCCGTGGTTTCCCGAATTCTTCATGACGACAGCGTTGGGCAGAACGATGCTGAAGCTTTCCTTTACGCTGAGGCAGGGACAAAAGGAAGCCATGAACGTAGCGCTTGTGGAGGAAATGGTGTCGCGCTTCCAGAAGCCAGAGGATCTGCATGGAGTGATCAACTACTACCGCGAGATGGTGCATACGCAGCTGGTGTCAGAAAAGCGATCGCAACTTGAAGCCGTCTACAATACACCAATTACCGTTCCCACCAGGCTAGTCTGGGGCGAGAAGGACTGTGCGCTGTCCGCCAAGGTGGCATTGAATAGCAGTAAAGATGCGGGTTGTGAAGTTGAATGGAGACCTCTTCCCAACGTCGATCACTTCGTGAGCCTGGAGGCACCTGACCAACTGGCTCTAGAAATTAGCCGTGTCATCGGCAACAGCGTTGGATAGCCCACCAACAGGATGCGAGCGGAGAATGGCGCACGAAATCAGAGCTTCGCTCGAATTGCCTCTAGCCATTTCTGACCAGAAAATATCTATAAATAAATTGGTAACGTGAAGTGAAAGCAGCCACCACCTTTGGGAGCGCATTCTACCCAAATGCGACCGTAATGAGCGCGAATCACTTTTTGGCAGAGGGATAAACCTAAGCCATAGCCCTCTTTTTCTTCATCGCGCTTGAGGCGAAAGTGGCCTTCAAAAATGCGATCGCGGTTTTCTTCGGGGATACCTGGGCCATTATCGCAAACACTCACCTGAATTTTCTGAGTTGTCCGGTGCAGGATGGAAACATGTATTTTCCCGTCTACGGGCGTATACTTGTTGGCATTATCCAGCAGGTTAATCAGCACCTGACGTACCAATTCTTCATCGGCATAGACACAGGGCAAGTCTTGTGGAATGTCGGTTTCCACCTGGTGAGACTTAAGCTGAAACTGTTCGCTCATCTGAATCAGAACCTCCTCGCACAGCTTCCCCATGTGCAGTCTTTTCGGTCGGAGATTGAATTCAGAACTGTTTCCCCTAGCCGATTGGAGCAAATCGGTAATCATCCGCTCCATGCTGCGAAATTGAGTACGAGCTTGCTTCATCAGACGCCCTTTTAGGGCGGGCGTCAACTCAGAAAGACGACCTTCCTTTGGCTTATGCTCTAATTCCAGGGTTTCCAGAGCAATGGAGGCAGCGGTTAAGGGACTCCGCAAGTCATGCGCCAGCATAGATATTACCTGGTCTTTGAAACGCAGCTGTTCCAGGAGCTCTTCTTTTTCTTGTTTAAGGCGGAAGATTTCGTCTGAAAGCCGAATCAGTTCAATCGAAGAAGTAATGGAGTTCGGTGCTGATTGCGCTCTGTGCACCGCATTGGGTGAGCTATGGGGTGAGGGTAAGGGGACGGCTTGGGCCAGCGACGCTTGATGTTCCTCAACCGAACGCTGCCAGCGAGGCCACCAGTTTTTCAGTTGAGCAACCAAATTACTACCAGCCAGAGTTTGTCTGGGTTTAGGATGAACCTTGATCAGCGCTGGGGTTGCTACAACCTTATAGTGTTCAGCCAAATAAGGCTGCTCTCCAACGTCTATAACCTGGAGTTCAAAAGGATAATCGACTCTCAAGGTTCTGAGATAATTCTGGATTCGCTGGATATGCTTCCGAGAACTGATACGGTTATCGACAAACAGCAGTAGCTGTAGTGGTGCTTCCGAATCAGCGAACTTTTCAAGAGCTGCCTGCATGCAATTGGGTGTTAGCACGTGGGACAAACAGGTAATACTTTGACAACATTAAGATTGACCGTCTGTTGCCTGGAGGTATGAGCTTCCTTACAATTTAATATCTATTTTAGATTTTCGGCACTACTTCCACCTTTTGGCGTTAAATTCGATACCGTGTGGAAACTTCCCGACCCCGATCCGGGGCTCTTCCAGTTCTCTCCATCCCTTTCGTCCTAGAATCTTAACAGACTGTAAAATCTTCCTCCGATTGGGTCAGTTTTAGTTATTCATCGATTCACGTCTCCTAATTCACTATGGTTACAGGCTACGTCGCTCTTGTACTTCACGCCCATCTGCCCTTTGTCCGCCATCCCGAAAGTGATTATGTTCTTGAAGAAGAATGGTTATTTGAAGCAATTACTGAAACCTACATTCCTCTCCTACACGTTTTTGAGGGGTTAAAGCGGGATGGCGTTGATTTCAAAATGACTATGAGCATGACACCTCCCTTGGTGTCAATGCTTCGTGACCCATTGTTACAGGAGCGATATGACGAACACTTATCCAAGCTGGAAGAACTAACGGAAAAGGAAGTCGAACACAACGAACACAACGGACATATCCGCTATCTGGCTGAGCATTACGCAACGGAGTTCAACCAAATTCGCCAAACCTGGGAGAACTATAATGGCGACTTGGTAACGGCGTTCAAGCAGTTCTTGGATACCAACAATCTGGAAATCATCACATGCGGTGCCACACACGGCTATTTTCCGCTGATGAAGATGTATCCCCAGGCGGTTTGGGCACAAATTCAAGTAGCCTGTGAGCATTATGAGCAAAACTTTGGGCGTCCCCCTAAAGGGATTTGGTTACCGGAATGTGCTTACTATGAGGGCGTAGAGCGAATGCTGGCGGATGCCGGCTTGCGCTACTTTCTGACTGATGGACATGGGCTTTTGTATGCTCGTCCCCGCCCGCGTTTTGGTACCTATGCCCCCATCTTCACGGAAACAGGGGTTGCAGCATTTGGTCGTGATCATGAGTCCTCTCAGCAGGTTTGGTCATCGGAGGTTGGGTATCCTGGGGCAGCGGAATATCGGGAATTTTACAAAGATTTAGGTTGGGAAGCGGAATACGAATACATTAAGCCTTACATTATGCCCAATGGGCAGCGGAAGAATACAGGAATTAAGTATCACAAAATTACAGGTCGGGGTTTGGGGCTAGGGGATAAGCAGCTGTATGACCCCTATTGGGCACGGGAAAAGGCGGCGGAACATGCGGCGAACTTCATGTTCAACCGGGAGCAGCAGACGCGGCATCTAGCGGATATTATGCACCGACCGCCGATTATTGTTTCACCCTATGATGCGGAATTATTTGGTCACTGGTGGTATGAAGGCCCTTGGTTCATTGATTACTTGTTCCGCAAGTCTTGGTATGACCAGGGTACTTACGCCATGACACACTTGGCGGATTATTTACAGGCACATCCGACTCAACAAGTCTGTAAGCCTTCTCAGTCTAGCTGGGGTTACAAGGGGTTCCACGAGTACTGGTTAAATGAGACGAACGCTTGGATTTATCCTCACCTGCACAAAGCAGCAGAGCGAATGATTGAGCTAGCTTATCGGGAACCTGAGGATGAGTTGGTGTGGAAGGCGCTCAACCAAGCGGCGCGAGAACTCCTACTGGCGCAATCTTCAGACTGGGCGTTTATTATGCGCACAGGGACGATGGTACCTTATGCGGTACGGCGGACGCGATCGCACCTCATGCGCTTCAATAAGCTCTACGATGACATCAAGATTGGTAAAATTGACAGTGGTTGGCTGGAAAAGGTCGAGGAAATCGACAATATCTTCCCTGAAATCAACTATCGGGTCTACCGCCCGTTGTAAGTTTTGAACTTTCATAGGACACGACACTGTCGTGTCCTTGTTTAATCGTGTATTGCAAACAAGTGAGACCCAATCCGGGTTAAGTAGAAGAATCCAACGCGATGAGCAAGCTGTTGAAGTGCCAAAATCACCTAAAGCAGATACTTCAGCGCCAACTTGAACCCAGGCACAACATCTTCACCACTCAAAATTGCGGTTGCTGGATACTGCGTAATGTGACCATCAGCGCGATAAATTAAGGCTTGCTCATTCTGATGGTCAATCAACCATCCTAGCTGTACGCCAAGGGAAACAGACTCTTGCATCCTGGCTTTGATCGTTTCCAAATTTTCAGTCTTGGCACAAATCTCAATCACAAAATCCGGTGCCAGGTTGAGAAAGGTATCTTCTCCCTTATCCCATCCCTCTGGTAAGCGTCCTTTCGCCACAAAAGCGGCATCAGGCATGAGCAACGTGACGATATTGGAGCTTTGCACCACGTCACACCCCAATATAAAGCCAGTACCTGGCCCAAAGACTTCACCTAGATTGTGACTTTCCACCCAGTTGAGCAAATAAGCGACGGCTTTGGCTTCTCGATTGCCAGAAATTCCCCCGGTTGGCGGTAACGTCACCAGAGTTCCGTCAGGCTTGCGCTCAAACCGCAGCTCTGGATTCTGCAAACTCATTCGCATCAGTTCTTCCTCCGTTAAAGCTGCCCACGAATCCGCCATTGTACTTAGCCTCAGAGAGATTGGCTCCTTTCACGAACTATAGCAATTGCATGAGTCAGACCGCACCTGAACCCAACTAGCTAGTATACATTACTCAACTTATGGCTTAATTAAACTCAACTTATGGCTTTATTAAGCGTCCTTTTTGTACTGACTGACGATACTCAGCGAGAACTTTTTCTCGCTGCCAGTGACGATAAAGGAAGATTGCAGCTAAAGATATTCCTGTTAAGAGTGTCGATAAAGTTAAAAAACCATTCAATCCTATATTAAGACCCGTGCTTAAGCTCATGCTCAATCCTGTCAGCAATAATGCGATCGCTACCGCAAAGTTGAGGCTAAATCCTCTGTCTTTATGATTTTTGATAACAGCTCCAGCTGCAAAGCCAATCACTAAGCCCACGGCTCCTAGAAGTGTTGTTAACGCTAAAGATAAGACCCCATTTAATAAGGAAACGGTAATCGCAACTAAGCCGATAACCCCAAGAGCAATTTTGACGACAGGGGCAGATTTAACTCCAACCGCTGCCAAGAGAACTCCAGCTAAAAAACCCGCCACGAATCCGATTCCTATTAAAACTAAAGGGAAGATGATGCCAAATGTTGACGCAACGGTGATTAACCAAATCATTAAGTGTGCGCCAAACCCCGTTAAAGTCCAAGCGATCGCAAATAGTAAGGATAAGGAAATATAAGACAATCTCGGTGGTTTTAAGGGGCTTGTATCCACTCTAACCATTAGAGTGTGAGTTTTTTGTGAAGAGTTGGTATGTAATATAATCTGACGACTATAGGTTGTATTGGCCATCAATTTACTAGTATCAACGCTGATTTCACAGTCCTGGTAATTCCCTTTAAATTTGACTGGGTGAACAAAAATCCACCCATTAGAGTTTCCAATGTCACGGAGGTCATTTTCATGGGTAACCACTTCCCAATAGCCTGCCAACAAGGTTTTGGGAACCGAGTTAATAACCGTAACAGATTGAGTCAATTTTTCGCCCAACTGTTTTGTCTTGAATTCTAAAATAAGTGGGTTAAATTTAACTTCCGGTAGGGATAGTGTTGGCAAATTAATGTCATCGCCAATTTTTTCGAGCCTATTTATGGCAGACCCATCTTTACTAGAGAGTCTAAGCAATTCACCAACCGTATTCGGCAGGTAGCTGACAGGAATAGACTTCAGGGTTGCCAATGCAACAGAAGCATCAGGAAAACGGTCTTTTGGTTTGGGTTCCACCATTTTTTCTAGCCAATCCCCAAAAGAGAGACTGAGCGAAGGCAGCAAATGCTTAAAATTCATTCGACCATTCTCATGGATTAAGCTATGCACCGCCATTGATTTTGTCCCAATCAGCAGGTAAAGTAGCGTGGCACCTAGACCATAGAGGTCGGTTGCCTCCGTAAGTTGGCGATCATACAACTGTTCCGGTGCCATGAACCCCAATGTCCCAGCCGGAATGCCGCTTATGTTCACTTCCCCAGCACTAATTCGAGCCACACCAAAATCCACCAGGGAAACATTCAGTTGCTCATCCAGCAAAATATTTTCGGGTTTGATATTTCGGTGTATCACCGCTGGAATACGACTTTGTAAGTAAACCAGAATCTCCAAGACAGAGATAGCAATTTGCTGAATTTGATCGGGGCTTAAATGGCGCGGGATGGCTAAGGATTGGACATTTTTGTACTCCTGAACCAGGCAAAAGCCAGCTTTGGTTTCAACGGAATCGATATAGCGAGGAATAGCGGGATGAGCGAGTTCTTGCAGGGCTTGAATCTCATGCTTATAGGCTTTGAAGTCTGACCCATCTGTGTTAGATTGAGCCAAGACAAACTGTTTAATAACTACTAATTGCTGAGATTGGTTGTCCCTTGCCAAGTAGGTGATGCGTCCATCAGCGGGATTCCGCCCAAGTTCTCGAATCATCTGATAGCGAGGACGGCGTCTCGAAGAATTCGGAGCGTTGTTCATAACTGCTGAGATGGAGCTAGATGGGGAGTGTTTGAGTGTGTTAGCTTAGTTCGTCGTAGGCATCGCCTCTCACTTTTTTCTTTGTAGCCGCGATTTTGTTTAAAATACTGGCATTCAAAAAAACTTAACTACTGCTTTATGTCAGCATCCCAACCACAAACTCCTACTTGGGTATGTGTGCAAACCTTAACAAGTCATACAAGTTGGGTGCGGTCAGTTGCTATCAGTCCTGATGGGCAATTTCTGGCGAGTGGCAGTGGGGATAAAACGGTTAAGCTATGGGATTTCAAGACGGGGACACTCCTGCATACCCTAACAGGTCATACAAGCTGGGTGCGATCGCTTGCCATTAGCTCTGATGGACAGATGGTTGCTAGCGCCAGTAACGATAAGACTATCAAGCTCTGGCATCTGAAAACTGGGAGACTCCTGCACACCCTCATCGGTCATTCTGACTGGGTGCGATCGCTCGCCTTTAGTCCGGATGGACGCATCCTTGCCAGTGGAGCTCAGGACAAAACCATCAAGCTCTGGCAGCCAGACACGGGAAAACTCCATCGTACACTCACAGGACATTCTCACTGGGTGGTTTCCCTTGCTATCAGTGCCAACGGACAGATTGTTGCCAGTGGGAGTAAAGATAAGACGATTCGGCTATGGCGCTTGCACGAGCAACAATCCAGTAAGACTCTGACTGAACATACCGATGAAGTTGTATGCCTTGCCATTAATCCGACTGGGCATCTCCTAGCCAGTGGTAGTGCAGACTACACAATCAAACTCTGGGAACTTACCACGGGTCAATTGTTAAACACCCTCGCAGGACATTCCAGTACAGTCAACTCCATCGCCTTCAGTCCAAATGGGCAAACGCTCGTCAGTGGCAGTCAGGATAAAACCATCAAACTGTGGCATCCCGCAACTGGACAGCTTATTTCTTCCCTCACTGGACACTTAGACGGTGTTTGGTCTGTGGTGTTTAGCCCTTGTGGACAAGCCCTGGCGAGCGGAAGTTGGGACGGGACGATTAAAATTTGGCAGGTATCCCTTTAAAGAATCTGTCTCCCCACCTCCCTATCTTCCCACCTCATTGAAGTGCAGAATCAGTACACAACAGCTTAATAGTTACACAGTGGGTAATTTTTATCTCTAATCGTAAAGGGCATTGTAGATGGAAAGACCGTCCGAGTCGAACTCTTCACATTGATTCGCCAAGGTAATAATAGAATTCTGAGCGACTAACCACTGCTTTTCTATTCCTGGCAAGGCAGGAGCGTTTCTAGAGGCATTTCTGGCAAGAATAATTGTATAGTCTCGGTTTTGCAATAAGGATTCAGACATCACTTTTCTCTGGAATGCAACAACTTGAGCCAATGGGTTTGGCATATTTTAGTGCCTCTGTGCCTGAATTTGAACACGAGCAAATTTGCCAACCTTTTTACATACTCTATCCGTTTATTTCTGCCGATAGGAGAAATTTCTAAAATCTTATTCGGATGCTTGCGTCGAGGCAGTAACTCTTATAAATCCATCTCTATTCTTGACCTTTAAGAACAAATGTACTATGATAGCTGCTTCAGGCTTTACCACAATTAGTATCAATCAGCGTCCCGGAGTCGTGAACAATGGCTTGGATACAAGGGCACAAGTTACAACGCGGCAAGTACACGGTTGAAACAGTACTAGGACAAGGCGGCTTTGGCATTACCTATCTCGTGAAAGATAAACAGGGCAATCCATTTGTGATTAAAACCCTCAATAGTTACCTACTACGTCAATGCGACTGTGCCAAGGTTGAGCAAGATTTTCTCAACGAAGCCTTACACTTAGCGAAATTCCGTCATCCTCATATTGTGCAGGTCGATGAAGTCATCCAAGAGGGCGATCGCTGGTGCATGGTGATGGAATATATCGATGGGGAAAGCTTAGCGAATCGAGTTTGGAATCACGGCATTTTGTCAGAGTCGGAAGCCTTGAGTTACATGCAGCAAATCGGTGACGCGCTAACGCTGATTCACAACAATGGCTTACTGCACCGGGATATCAAGCCACTGAATATTATGTTGCGCAAAAATCGCTCGGAAGCGGTTTTGATTGACTTTGGTATTGCTCGTGAATTTTCTCCAAATATAACTCAGACCCATACTCAGTCCCTATCGGAAGGCTTTGCACCCATTGAGCAGTATGATTGGCGAGCCAAACGGGGTGCTTATACGGATGTTTATGGTTTAGCTGCTACGCTCTATTCCCTACTCACGGGAGAAATACCAACACCTTCACCGGTGAGGGCGTTTGGCACACCCTTAGCATCACCCCAGAAGCTGAATCCAAAAATTAGCGATCGCATCAATCAGGCTATCCTCAAGGGTATGGCGATGAAGCCCGAAGAACGCCCCCAATCGGTGGCAGAATGGCTAGTTATGCTAGGCACAAACCAAGTCACCCCTAGGCTTTCTCCGGCAGATTTCAGTCAATTGCGGGAGTTACTCGCTACAGGGAAATGGCAACAAGCAGACAAACAAACAGCCGCACTGATGCTCAAAGCAGCAGGACGAGAAGGTTGGTTAAGAGTTGAAGATATTGCAGCGTTGCCTGTTGCAGAACTACGGACTATCGACCGACTTTGGAGAGAATATAGTAGCGATCGCTTCGGCTTAACCGTACAAAAACGCATCTGGCAGAACGTGGCAGAGACTCACAAGAGTGGGTGGAAAGCTTGGTGCTGCTTTGGCGATCGTATAGGATGGCGCGTCAAGGGAAACTGGCTGGCTCACTCCAGCCTTAACTTTACCGTCCAAGCCCCTGAAGGAGAACTCCCTTCCCTCGTTGTCTGCGATAGCTTCGCCTTGCGTCACCAAGAATCTGTAGTATCCTTGCTCTCACGTCCAGACTTATAGCCACTAAAGTAAGCGGATGTGCCTGGAATTTAGATACATCTGGATGGGCAAGATGCGCCTTTTCATCAAATGCTGGTGCAGGCGGGACGCCTACCCCACAAGTAAAAATAACCGATACTGCGGGAGCCTCAAATTTGGCTCTCATATCATGTCCGCCTGAACACTTACGATAAAAGTGATGCTGAGATTTTGGGATATCAGAACTTTGCAAATTTTATATCGTAACTAATTACCCGGACATGATATCACGCTGCCATAGTGGTATTTGAATTACAAACTCCGTACCCTGTCCCAGCACGCTTTCGCAACGTAGCTGACCGCCATGTTTTTCGACTACAATTTGATAGCTAATGGACAGTCCCAAACCCGTACCAGACCCGACAGCTTTGGTGGTATAGAAGGGGTCGAATATTCTCCCTTTTACTTGTTCCGTTATGCCTGGCCCGTTGTCTGCAATCCGGATTGCTACCTCGCCATTGCTGAGTACCTCTGTACTAATGCGAATACAAGGGATCGAAGGTTGCAGGTTTGAAAGTTGCAGGTTTGAAAGTTGCAGGTTT
Organism: Allocoleopsis sp.; assembly: GCF_036703385.1. Classification (NCBI taxonomy): domain Bacteria; kingdom Bacillati; phylum Cyanobacteriota; class Cyanophyceae; order Coleofasciculales; family Coleofasciculaceae; genus Allocoleopsis; species Allocoleopsis sp. The sequence continues at coordinate 14,734 of NZ_DATNPA010000104.1, forward strand.
GAAGACTGTTTGGAACCTTCACCCTTCAACCGTTCAACATTCAACTCTTCTAAGGCATCGAGCGCATTGCTGAGCAAGTTCATGAACACTTGATTCAGCTGTCCCACGTAGCACTCTACTTTGGGCAGGTTGCCGTACTCTTTAATCACCTGAATTTTAGGATGCTTTCCTTGTGCCTTCAGGCGACTTTGCAGAATCATCAGCGTACTATCAAGCCCTTCGTGAATATCGACGGCTTTAATCTCTGCTTCGGCGTGGCGGGAGAAGTTACGCAGCGCACCGATAATCTCACAAATTCGCTCTGCCCCAACCTTCATCGAACCCAACAGTTTTGGTAAGTCTTCAATCAGGAACTCTAGATCGATCGCATCCATTTCCGACTGAATTTCTGGCGTAGGATTGGGGTATTGCTCCTGATATAGCTGTATTAAGCCCAACAGGTCTTGGGTGTAGTTTTCAGCATGAGAAAGATTGGCAGAAATAAAGGTAACGGGATTGTTGATTTCGTGAGCTACCCCAGCAACTAACTGTCCCAAGCTGGACATTTTTTCACTTTGCACCAACTGAGCTTGTGTTTTCTGAAGTTCAATCATCGCTTGCTCAAGTTGCTGCGCTTGGGTAAGGGCTGTCTGTGTCGCTGTGCGGCTTTGCTGATAGAGTTGGGCTTGTTGGAGTGCGATCGCGACCTGGGTGGAAAGTAATTTAAGCAAATCGATTTCAAACTGCTGCCACTGCCGTGGGCCGCTACATTGATAGGCAACCAGCAGTCCCCACAACTGTTTCCCTTGCAGGATGGGTACTACCAATTTAGCTCTGACCTGAAACTGAGCCAGTAAATCAATGTGACATGGGCTTAGTCCTCCTGCGTAGATATCCTCTAGTACTTGGATACGACCTTCTTGGTAAGGTTGAACATAATCTACCTCAAAACAATGGTCATAGATTTTAGCGCCCAAGATCGGAGTCCACTCTTCATCTACAGATTCCACTGCTACAACCCCACTCCAATCTGGCTCAAAGCGGAAAATGATCGCCCGATCGCAAGCGAGAAATTGCTGAACTTCAGCCACTGTCGTGTTGAGAATCTCTTCCAGGTCAAGGGACCCTCGTATGCGTTGGGCGCTTTGAGCAATCAATCGCTCTTTGATCACTTGCTGCTGGAGTGCTGCTTCTGCCTGCTGGCGCTGCGCGATTTCTGCTTGTGAGCGTGCATAAAGTTCAGATTTCTGAATCGCGATCGCGGCCTGGGTTGCCAATGATTTGAGTAAATCCATCTCCGATGGCTGCCATTGCCGTGTCCCACAACACTGGTGTGCCACCAGGAGCCCCCACAACTCCTCCTCTTGCACAATCGGTACCACCATGTTGGCTTTAACCTGGTACTGAGCGAGTAGATCGACGTGACAGGGGGTAAGATTTGCTGTATGGATATCTTCTACCGCTTGGGCTCGCCCCTGTCGGTAAAGCTCGGTATAGGTTTGGGCAAAGCAGCAATCGTGAATGATTCTTCCTGCAATCGGTCTCCAATCAGAGCCTACCGATTCTACGACGACAACACCGCTCCCATCAGATTGGAAGCGGTAAATAATGACGCGATCGCACTCCAGAAATTGCCGCACTTCGGCGACTGTTGTATTCAGAATCTCCTCCAAATTCAAAGACTGATGGATGCGTTGCGTCATTCGAGCAATCAGTTGCTCCCTTAGAACCTGTTGCCGCAGTGCCGCCTCCGCCTGCTTGCGCTCACTAATGTCCCGCGAGGCGGATTGAATTTCTAGGATTGCACCTGTCTGTGGGTCTCGTATGGTATGGCAGGTTGTTTCCAGCCAGATGTAATGTCCATTTTTACAATGGTGACGATAGGCAACGGTATAGGTTTCTGGTAAATCCAGGATGGTCGTATGAGCTTTTCTGATTTGGGCTAAATCATCGGGATGGAAAAATTCATAAGCCGAATGCCCCACTAATTCTTCAGGAGCATAACCTAGAAGCGTTTGGCAGGCCGGTGAAGCATAGAGATAGAGTCCCTCCTCTGGCGTATGGCGCGAGATCATATCAGTGGAGTTCTCTGCTATCAACCGGAAGCGTTCCTCACTCTCCCGTAGTGACTCCTCCGCCTGCTTGTGAGCGGTGATATTCTCATTGAAAACGACAATTCCACCAATCTCCCCGTTGCGCTCATACCACGGTCGAACTTCCCAACGCAGCCAGATTTTATCTCCGTTAGCCCGCTCGAAGCGATCACTATCACACCGTTCAACCGCACCCTTAAGGCAACGTTGATGAACGTCCTTCCAGCGCTCCGGAATCTCTGGGAAGATATCATAGTGGGATTTGCCAATGATCGCCCCGTTTTCCAGGTTGTAGACTGTAAGCCAGCGCCGACTCACGGCAATATAACGCATCTGGCGATCAAACATGGCAACAGATGCTGGTGCATGGTCGATAAACAGCTGCAAGCGCTCCCGACTCTCGCGTAGGGCTTCCTCTGCCTGCTTGTGATTGCTGATATCCTGTGAAACACCAACAAAGCTTTCGAGCTGCCCTACCTGATTCCGAACTGGGAAGCCGCGTTCCCCTATCCAACGAACTGACCCATCAGGCTGTACAATCCGATATTCGTGAGAAAACCCACTTTGCCTGTGTTGTTCAAAGGCGGCGAGGACTTGCTCCCGATCATCGGGATGAATCGCCTCGATAAACGATCTGGGTTGAGCGTACAGACTCGCACAAGTGCGCCCCCAGATTGTTTCGTATGCAGGACTAACATACAGCATTTGAGTGAGTTCTGGGTTGGCCATCCAGAAGACCTCATGGATATTCTCCGCCATTTGCCGGAAACGTTCTTCGCTCTGGCGCAGTGCCTCTTCAGCTTGCTTGCGTTCTGTGATGTCTAATGAGATACCCCCTACGGCCTCTATTTGTCCCAAGGCATCCCGTATGGGAAACTTGATGGTGTGGAAGTAGTGCTGCCCATCGGCAACATCGACGAATACCTCAGTGATAACAGGAGTACCCGTATCAATGATCTGTTGATTCGCCTCCTTGAACTGCTGCGTTACTGCTGGCGGGAACAGTTCATCAATCGAGTAACCGATCGCCTCCTCTCGCCGGATACTGACCAATTCTTCCCAAGCCCGGTTGACCAAGCGGTAGCGCTGCTCGTCAGCCGTAACAATGTAAATGGGTGCTGGTGTATAGTCCAATAATTTGGCGAGAAACTCCTGCGTCGAGCGCAACTGTTCCTCTGCCTGTTTGTATTGGGTGATATCCGTAGTAGTGCCAACGTAGCCTGTTACAGTTCCAGTTTCGTCTTTCTCGGCGACGGCTTGAGCCAAAACCCAAGTCGTCTTACCATCGGCGTGTTGAACCCGATACTCCGAGCAAAATGGTATGTTTTCTTGTGTTACTCGGTACCATTCGGCAAAGACGCGTTCTTTGTCGTCTGGATGTAGAACTTGCACCCAAGCCTTTCCCTCAGCCTCTGCTGCCGTGATTCCAGCAATTTCACACCAGTACTCATTAACCGATAAATAATGCCCTGCGACATCTGTGCGAAATATCCCTACAGGTAAGACGGATGCTAAGGTGCAGTAATGGAGTTTACACTCCGATGTGCTTGTCTCCATTGCATTAAATATTTCCGTATAACGATAAAAAGATTACGAAATCGCCGAACAGTCCTATCCTTTTTTGTACGATTTTATACTTTCCTAATATTTAGGATGTCACTGTTGGAGATAATGGCTCATCTTTATTACTAAAATGCAACATTATAAACCTCTACTCTTTGGTAGACATTGACATTTTATTAATAACTAGACACGAATAAATATTAAGAAACCGACTTAACGTACTAGCCGACTTAGTTTTACAGTGTTCTGGAAGGGGTGGCCTTGAGCCTCTAGGAACAACCCCAACATCGCTTGCAGATTGTCTCGTTGGTCGTGTGAAGGCATCAACGATAGCAGGATGTAAACTAATTGCTGGGCGTGGGCAAAAATTGCTTCCATTTTTCTTGCTTTTCTCAATGTATTTCACGCCCTTTTCTCTCATCTTTTTGGTTTTCCAGGCAAATCTAGGACAATTCCTATATTTAGGGAGCGACTCGGCACTAGGCTACGTAATCTCACTGTTAACAACGTTATCTTAACTACTCTTAGCTACTGAGAGCAATTTTTGTTTCTGTGTCATTTTCATCAAATTCTGGAGCAGGCGGGACGCCTACTCTACAAGAAAAAATGACTAGGAGTGGGATGGGCATCTTGCCCGTCCTAGCTATTTGCTTGTAATACCAAATCTTCGTCGATACACGGGAGGCTAGAAGCCAATTTCCTCGCTGAAGCGTCAGAAACATCGTCAATCCGTTAGCGAAGCGGGCGCGCAACGCCCGACAGGATAGGCGAGGTAGTTCATAGTGATACACAGATTTATTGGGTCGTTTTGATTGCGGAACTTAAAACCCCTATAAATGCGTCCCCAATATCTGTAATCCTTACCTATATTCGCGCGGTATGCTCTCATAGCGCGAACAATTGCGTCGTAGCTACTATTATGAAACAGTTTCTTCCAAAAAGTCGCCAAACACAGCAGATTTTCACGGCTTTAATTTTAACGAGTATTTTGTCCTTGGGTGCTGGTACGACCTTTGTTAATCCCGCAGCCGCTAAGTCTATAGGAAGTCCCGAAGGTGTTGCTGGTTTGAAGCAACGTAATCGCCAAGTACCTCCTATAGTTATCAATGCAGTTCGTCGCGAAATTGCTCGTACTTACAGAATTTCTCCCGGTCAACTCAAAGTTGTTAGCGCCACTCAACAAAGTTGGTCTGATAGCTGCTTGGGTCTTGGTGGACCCGCTGAAAGTTGCGCTCAAATATTTATCCAAAACGGTTGGCGCATTGTCATCTCTGACGGTGCCCAAACGTGGACGGCTCGCACAGATGGCGCTGGACGCTTTGTACGCTTAGAAGGTCAAAATAATCAGAGTAACAGTCAATTGCCTGATTCAGTTGCCAGAATGGTATTGCGAGCCGCGTCCCAAGACAGTGGGTTACGCCGTTCTGAGCTGCGTATTGTTGGGTCGCAACAGATTCAGGGAAGCAGCAGCTGCCTTGGTCTTCCGCCCCGTTCCGGGCGCGGCTGTACCAGGGATTTAGCGACGCTTTGGCAGGTAACCGTGGAAGGTGACCAACAGCGCTGGGTTTATCACACCAACATGGACGGTTCCCGAATCCAGCTGAATGAAGAAGCTAGCAACATCGGGAATGGCAACATCGGAAATGGCAACTTGCCTCAATCCGTTGCTGATGCTGTTTTAGAGTTTGCCTCTGAAGATTTGGGTGTGTCCGGTTCCCGGCTGCGAATCACCCAAGCCCAACAACAGGTTTGGGGAGATAGCTGTTTGGGTCTTTCTCGCCCTACAGAACGATGTAGGGGTGAGTCTACACCGGGTTGGCAGGTGACCGTAGAAGGTAGACAAAGAACGCAAGTTTATCGTACCGATGATTCCGGTTCCCGCATCCGGTCAGAAGCCATCCTTGGAGAAGTGCCTTTTGAGGGCAAATTGCCCGATGCTGTTGCCCAGGCAGTTTTACAGGATGCTTCTCGCCAGTCCAATGGTTACAAGGGATTGCGTATTGTCCAAGCTGAACGGCAAGATTGGCCGAATGGCTGTTTGGGTCTGGCTGAACGGGGAGTCTTCTGTACTCAAGCGCTCGTTCCCGGTTGGCGCGTGACCGTAGAAAGCGGACAACAAACCTTTGTCTATCGCACCAATGAGTCAGGTTCTGTGATCAAGTTGGAGAATGGCGCGGTGCAAGGGAATGGTGGAGCGATTCCAATGGCTGAGAGTGAACTCCCGTCCCCATTGGGTCAGGGTGTTGTGTTTCGTGCGATCGCAGGTGGTGGTTTTACGGGTCGCACCACTGAAACCCTCCTGATGAATGATGGACGAGTGATTCGGCGCTTTACTAATCCGATGATTAAGGCTCCCGAACAAATGCATCAAATTTCTCGCCAAGAGCTGCGGCAGTTTCAGCAATTGCTAGAGCAACGGAATTTTGCTCAGTTCAACCGATTGCTTTACCCAGCTCCCAGAGGTGCCGCTGACTATATTACGGTTACTCTCACCAGTCCAACGGGTACGACCAGCTATGCGGATATGGGTCAAGATCGTTTGCCTGAGCCTTTGCAGGAAGTTATTGAAGCGTGGGGTCAAATCGCCAGCGGTAGGTGAAGCGGGGAATCGGGAAGACGCTCGAAGACTCGCTACCGCTTCGCTATCGGGAATCGGAAGTCGCAAGAGAAGAAGAAAATCGGGAATCGGAAGAGTAGGCAATTATTTCTATTTCCCACTCCCTACTGCCTACTCCCCTCCCCTGACTATTCCCGATTCCCTACTGCCTACTCCCTTTCTTTTGAATCTTAAAATACGGTTTGTACACCGGAATATGTTGTTTTTTAATAAGTCAGTTTGATATACTGCTTATTGAGAATATACATCGGTTTTTTTGAACCATGAGTACTCCGTCTAGCGATAGTCAAGATTCATCGACACAGTTTCCACACCTCTCTAGGGCTGTTCTTTCTATCCAACAGCCGCTTCAGCAAGAGCCAACGTTTTACTACTTCGCTTATGGCTCTTGCATGTGTCCGGTGGATTTAAAGCGATCGCTCGGCGAGAAAACTCACAAATACGTGATTGGACCTGCCACACTCAAGGGTTATCGGCTGAGTTTTAACCGTAAATCAGTGCTTCGTAACTGTGGGGTACTCGATGTTGTCCCCGATCCAACCTCATCCATTGAAGGCGTGTTGTATCGCTTACCCTTGCGGTTGAGTGATGCCTTAGATGAACGAGAAGAAGTCCCTCGCGGTGGCTATCGACGAGAAATGATTGAAGTCCGCGCTCACGGGCGTTTGTACAAGAATGTTCGTACCTATGTTGTGGTAGAGAAATTAGTCAAAGAATTACCGCCCAACGATTGGTATTTCAATGTTGTACTTCGGGGTGCCGTGACATGTGGGCTAAGTGAACCTTATGTGTGGAAGTTGTTTAACCACATGCACCAACTCCAACAGCGTCACTGGCAAACCGAATCGCTGCGATCGGCGTAATCAAATCGGCGTAAGATTTGGGATAACAGCGCTACGAGGTGAACCCGATGAATCAATCCACTCATGCCTGCTGTGGCCCCGGCTATGCTTCTCCGGAAGCGGCGATGAAGGCAGAACAAGAAAAGGTACTTTATGCGATCGCTCTTTACACCGGTACCGGAATCGAAGAGCCAGATTATTTAGCAACGGTAGACGTTGAACCCAATTCCCCCACTTATTCCCAAATTATCCATCGCACAGTAATGCCCTACATCGGCGATGAATTGCATCACTTTGGCTGGAATGCCTGTAGTTCCTGTCACGGAGATGCCAGTAAATCCCGGCGCTTTTGTGTGATTCCAGGTCAGCGTTCTAGCCGAATTTATATTGTGGACACCGCTGATGTACGTGCGCCCAAAATCCACAAAGTAATCGAGCCAGAAGAAATCAAAGAAAAAACGAACCTCACAGCTCCCCACACCGTACACTGTCTCGCCAATAGTCAGGTGATGATTGCCATGCTGGGGGATAGTGAAGGGAATGGCCCCGGTGGCTTCCTATTGCTCGATGATAATTTTGATATTGCTGGGCGCTGGGAACACAATGCCCAAGGGATGCGTTTCAACTATGACTTCTGGTATCAGCCGCGCCATAACGTCATGGTCAGTAGTGAGTGGGGTGCACCGAAAACCTACTACCCCGGCTTTGACCTCAACGACGTAACGGCAGGGAACTATGGACGCCAG
>NZ_DATNPA010000105.1:0-10336 GCF_036703385.1 Allocoleopsis sp.
GGCGGGTGTGAGTTCGATCGAGGCTGCTCTTATGTTTTCCTCTAAGCGATGCAGCTTTGTGGTGCCTGGAATCGGAACAATCCACGGCTTCTGAGCCAGCAGCCACGCAAGCGCAATCTGAGCTGGGGTCGCATTCTTCTGCTGAGCGATCGCACTCAACAAATCAACCAATGCTTGATTCGCTTTCCGAGCTTCCGGCTCAAAGCGAGGGATGGTGTTGCGGAAGTCGGACTCGTCCAGCTTGGTGTTTTCGTCGATCTTGCCTGTCAGGAAACCTTTGCCCAGCGGACTGTACGGGACTAAACCGATGCCAAGTTCTTCGAGAGTTGGGAGCACTTCCTGCTCAGGCTTTCTCCACCACAGCGAGTATTCGTTCTGGAGTGCCGTCACGGGCTGGACAGCGTGGGCGCGACGAATCGTTTGCACGCCTGCTTCCGAGAGACCAAAGTGCTTCACCTTCCCTGCCTGAATCAAGTCTTTCACGGCTCCCGCCACGTCTTCGATCGGCACGTTCGGATCAACGCGATGCTGATAGAGCAAGTCGATCGCCTCAACCTTGAGTCGCTTGAGCGAACCTTCCACAACCTCTTTAATATGTTCGGGTCGGCTGTCCAACTCACTCCACCTCGATTCGCCATTAGAAGCAGGTTTGAACCCAAACTTAGTGGCAATGACCACTTGCCCACGAAACGGAGAAAGCGCTTCGCCTACGAGTTCCTCATTTGTGAACGGCCCGTAGACTTCAGCAGTATCGAAGAATGTGACACCGCGATCGACGGCTGACCGAATCAGTGAGATCATCTCCTGCTTGTCTGCTGCCGGACCATAGCCAAAGCTCATTCCCATGCAGCCCAGCCCGATCGCTGACACTTCCAGATTGCTATTTCCAAGTTTGCGCGTTTGCATTGTTTGAACTCCTATATTTGAGTTAAAAGTCGAAGCTATCCGTTGCTATTCAAATGGGTTATATCCTGGCTGCTTGTAGAGCTTGTCTGGGTTATTCAAAATGTCCGGTTTATAGACCTTCTCTGCCCAATCTCCTGGTTTTATTTCTTTGATCGCTACCGAAATCGATTCTTCGCCGCATTCCAGAATTGAAACAACGTCTTTCACGATTTGCTCGACAAGCCGAACCTTCTGCTGTTCTGACCTGCCTGGATAGAGCTTGACGCTGATGTGAGGCATCGTTTTTTCCCTCAGTTCTTTACTTCACAACATCACTCGTCATGATCGGGCGCTGTTGCTTAAAACCATGTGTAATATTTCGTTCGCATTATCGGCTTCAGGCTTGCCGACTTTGGACTGGAGAACAGATATGAGGCTGTTCAACTGTGCCTCGGTCAGTCCGGTATTCATGCCGATTCTGAAATGCGCTTGCAGTTGAGAGTTAACACCTTTCATGCTGGCAAGAGCCGCAATGGTTGCAATCTCTCTACTTTGGTAGTTCAGGTTGTCGCGCCCGAAGATATCTCCGAACAAGTGACTCTTCAATAACTGATCGATAGCGGGAGCAAATGTATAAACTTCTCCAGAAATCGGTCCTCCTACAAGGCGTGTCTGAATTTCTGTTCCAAGTTCGATACGACTTTTATTGATCGGAAGTGGGCTTGCTTCCCTGCCTGCTGCGTCCTTGATTCCCTTTGCCTCCCTTGCTTTCAGAACGCCCATGAAGGTGTTGAGAGCGTTTAGACTGCGCGGGAATCCTGCATAAGCGTACAGTTGCACCAAAACCTCTTTGATCTCATTCACGGTCAAGCCAGCATCAAGCCCTTCATTTAGGGCAGTAGATAGATCGTCCATATCGCCGTTGGCGGTGAAGGCGGCGATGGTGACAATGCTTTGTTGTCGTGCGTCTAAGCGTTGATCGTGGTTCATTGTTTGTGCCTCCGACACCAATGAAAGGCTAAATATCATGACAGACATCAGTGCCAAGAACACTTCGGAGCTTTTTCATCAGGATTGCTCCATCATTTGCCGTTGTATTGCTCGTCACTGACCTTTTTTACATGTAACGTTTTCACCGTTTAGGCTTAGTGTTAGCAACGGAAAGCCTAACCACCAGCACGATCCTTACCAAGGCTGCGTGGTTGGGCCAATCGTAAATTCGTTCACGTTTGTGTCTTCTGGCTGGTCAATCGCAAACGCCACAACATTGGCTACTCGATCGGGTGAGATGCCATGTTGCTCGTACAACTTTGTCATTTTCTCAGCCGCATCTTGGTGGGTAATCTGATTTAACAACTCAGTGTTAATTGCAGCAGGATAAATGGTCGCAGTCCGAATGTTAGTCCCCTCTTGAGCAGACTCTATGCGTAGAACTTCCATGAAATCGCGTACAAACCATTTCGTCCCACCATAGATCGCACCGCCTGGATAAGCTTTTAATCCAGCAACCGATGAAGTTGCGATCGCATGCCCAGACTTTTGGCTAACAAATGTGGGCAACACAGCAGCGATACCATTGAGTACACCCTTGATATTGACATCAACCGTTTGATTCCATTCATCTGTTTTCAATGCAGAAAGTGGAGAAGTGGGCATGATGCCAGCGTTCAAGAAAATAACATCGACACGTCCAAATTTTTCCTTGGCAAGCTTGACGATCTCAGTATTATCAGATGGGTTAACCACATCCATCACTTGATAGACTGCTTGTCCGCCAGCTTTTTGAATTGCATCAACCAGTTGTTTCAATTGGTGTTCGCGTCGCGCGCCCAATACGACTTTAGCGCCTTTGCTGGCAAGCAATTTCGCAGTTGCTTCACCAATCCCTGATGATGCGCCGGTAATAATCACAACTTTGTCTTTAATCATCTTATTCCTCTTTTTGTTGACTAACGGCTGAGTTCCGCTTTTTCGCCGCTTAGCGACCGACCATTTTCTCTAGGGCTTCAGGGTATCGAGCGCCTTGCACCGCGATCCTTGAGGCAGTACTATCAATCTCGTGGAGATCGTCGGGCGTGAGTTCGACCGAAACTGCCCCAATGTTTTCCTCCAGGCGATGCAGCTTCGTAGTACCTGGAATCGGCACGATCCACGGCTTTTGAGCCAGCAGCCAAGCAAGCGCGATCTGAGCTGGAGTCACCTGCTTCCGTTGTGCGATCGCGCTCAACAAATCAACCAGGGTTTGATTCGCTTTCCGAGCTTCCGGCTCAAAGCGGGGGATAGTGTTGCGAAAGTCGGAACTATCGAATGTCGTGTTCTCGTCGATCTTGCCTGTGAGGAAGCCCTTTCCCAGCGGACTAAATGGAACGAAGCCAATTCCGAGTTCTTCGAGTGTCGGCAAGATCTCTCCTTCAGGCTCCCTCCACCACAGCGAGTATTCACTTTGGAGCGCCGTCACGGGTTGAACGGCGTGAGCGCGACGGATCGTCTGCACACCTGCTTCAGAAAGTCCGAAGTGCTTCACCTTTCCTTCCTGAATCAGTTCCTTCACTGCTCCTGCTACGTCTTCGATCGCCACGTTTGGATCGACGCGATGCTGATAAAGGAGGTCGATCGTCTCCACCTTAAGGCGCTTGAGCGAGCCTTCTACCACCTGCTTGATATGTTCGGGTCGGCTATCTAACTCACTCCACCTCGATTCACTGTTGGCAGCAGGTTTGAACCCGAATTTGGTAGCGATCGCCACTTGCCCACGGAAGGGGGCGAGAGCTTCGCCCACAAGTTCCTCGTTAGTGAACGGACCGTACACTTCAGCCGTATCGAAGAATGTGACACCGCGATCGACGGCAGTACGAATCAGGGCAATCATCTCTTGCTTGTCGGGAAAGGGAGCGTAGGAAAAGCTCATGCCCATGCAGCCCAGCCCGAGCGCTGAAACTTCTAGATTACTGTTTCCCAAAGTGCGCTTTTGCATAATGTTTCTCCTTTGATGGCTTCAAACCAAATCAGTCGTGGATTTTTCTAGTGCCTATCGACTTCACCATCGCTGGATCGCGGTGGTCGAAGAAGGCGCTTTGCTTGCTGTCCAGCGTTGAGATCGCGTTCATATCTTCGGTACTGAGATTAAAGTCGAAGCTGTCCGTTGCTATTCAAATGGGTTATATCCTGGCTGCTTGTAGAGCTTGTCTGGATTATTCAAAATGTCCGGTCTATAGACCTTCTCTGCCCAATCTCCTGGTTTGATTTCTTCAATCGCTAACGAAATCGATTCTTCGCTACATTCCAGAAGCGAAACAACGTCTTTCACGATTTGCTCGGCAAGCCGGACTTTCTGCTGTTCTGACCTGCCGGGGTATAGCTTTACGCTGATATGAGGCATAGTTTTTCTCCTTCAGTTCTTCACCCAACAATGTCTGCCTGCTTAGTTGATACTAAGATCGACCTTCATACTGCTCGTCACTGACCTGTTCCAGCCAGTCCACGGGTTTGCCGTCGAGCCCTTCCTGAATGGCAATGTGCGTCATAGCCGTGGTTTCCGTGGCACCGTGCCAATGCTTTTCACCTGGCGGAAACCAAACCACATCCCCTGGACGGATTTGTTTGATCGCTCCACCCCAGCGCTGCACCAGTCCGCAGCCAGCGGTCACAATTAGGGTCTGTCCTAATAGGTGGGTGTGCCATGCCGTTCGAGCACCAGGCTCGAACGTGACACTAGCGCCAGACGTGCGTCCTGGATCGTATGCCTCGAACAGGGGGTCAATGCGTACAGTGCCAGTAAAATACTCGGTCGATCCTTTGGCGGAAGGCTGTGAACCACTTCTTTTGATGTCCATTTTCTTAATTCCTTCACTTCATGCCATGTTGGTCGCTAGCCCAATCGTAGAGATTGAGCACTTATCGCTTGCTCTATCGGTAGGGATGGGAATTTGTTAAGAAGCAAGGTTAGCCTTGACACAATTTTTGTTGTCAGTAGGCGAATCTCTTGCCCAATCCAAACTGCGTTTTCTCTTGAATAAAAATCCAGACGCTTATAAGAAGCCGGAATCATTTTTCATTGCTTTAGCTTCATTCTAGAAATCTTTAAGGGCAAGCAATAGAACGATCGTCTAAGATCGTTGTACAATCCTGCAAACTTAGAAATGAACGCTGCCAAAACAATTGAAAAGTCCGATAGGGATTTAATGAACGACCCGCAGGCAAAGCGCGAGGCAGACAGAGCGCAAGCCAACCGAGACGAACTGACGGAGTGGATTGCACAGGCTATTCTTCATGATGGGACGATCGAGCCACTGAAAGGATTGCACTTCAACCGCGCCTCCTCCCCTTCGGAATGCCTTCATAGTGTCTCTATCCCTGCCTTTTGTGCGATCGCTCAGGGCAGCAAAGAAGTCCTTTTGGGCAGCGATCGCTATCAGTATGACCCGATGCATTATCTGCTGGCTACAGTCGAACTGCCGATTGTCAGCCAAATTCTGGAAGCATCCAAGGCGCAACCGTATCTTAGCCTTCGCCTCGATCTCGACCCCACTCTCGTTGGCTCAGTCATGGTTGAGGCAGGGTATCCCTCATCGCGCAGCCGTGCTGATGTGAAAGCGATTGACGTAAGTCCGTTAGATGCAAATCTGTTGGACGCTGTGGTGCGGCTCGTCAGGCTTCTAGATTCTCCTGCTGAAGCTCATGTTCTGGCACCACTGATTAAGCGGGAAATCATTTACCGACTCCTGATGGGAGAGCAAGGTAGCCGACTCCGTCAGATTGCAGTTCTGGGTGGCTACACCCACCACATCGCCAGAGCGGTTGATCGCCTGCGGAAAGACTTTAACCAGCCGCTTCGGATTGAAAGCATCGCAGGAGAGCTTGGAATGAGTGTCTCGGGCTTCCACCATCACTTCAAGTCTGTCACTGCCATGAGTCCCTTGCAGTTCCAGAAGCAACTGCGGCTCCAAGAAGCTCGCCGTCTGATGCTGGGGGAAAACCTTGACGCTACCAGTGCTGCCTACCGTGTAGGTTATGACGATGCCTCGCACTTCAACCGGGAGTACAAGCGGCTCTTTGGTGCGCCACCGATGCGCGATGTGGAGCGGCTGCGAGAAGCGGCTAGGGAGACTGCTAGTTCAATATGATCGCCTCAAGATGGCCTAATCTCGCCAGAAATCGCTATAGTACTAGAACTGAATCGGTAACACCAGACCCGCACCGATCGCTATATCATTATCAGCACGGACTCTAAGACTGCCAAACGGCGTCGTACCAACCCGATTGGTAACGTAGGCTTCAAGTTGCAGGCCAGAAATTGCGCTCTTTTCTGAAATACCCAATAATGAAGCGGGTCGCCAGCGTAAGCCTACATTCCAAGGGATAACCGTATCACGCTTGTTTCCGATAAAGGCATTACCCTTCCCACTCAACTCTAAACCCGCCTCTGCAATGACATCTAAAGTTTTAGCTAGAGGAACTGAACCTCCAAAGTTCAAGCCAGCAACTTCTAGACCACTCCGTTGCACAAATCCCAAAGTAGGGGTGAGCCAAATTGCACTTCCCCCCTTAAATTGATAGTGCATTGGGGTAGAAAGAGTGAGGATGAGTAATTCCCCAGTTTTCTCATTACTAAATGCAAATCCACCCTTCTCCAAACCTAGCTTTCCTAATTCGTTGCGATTATTATTAACCAGATTGATGAGTACGTTATTAGCCCGTGCAACAGTTACCAACCCGCTTAAAGTAAAGGGGTCACCATCGGCTTGATGCAAAAAGCGAATTTTGCCACTAAGCCCTAATTCCGACTCATCTACGTTACCTGGAATGCTGTCGAGAAAAGCACCAATTTCTAAATCATCCAGTAGTCCATACCGAAATCCCGTTAATAATCCTTGTCCTCCTCCTTGTAGGCTCAAAAGCAACTGTTTATTAGGAATTGTCCCGCCATCTAATAAAGCAAACCCAGCTGGAGTACTGGGAGGCGGTTGCTGGGTTGAACCAAAATGTTGAGAATAACGGCGATTAGCTCCGGTGATTCCTGGTAAATAGGTAACACCCAACCCGAATGCAAGGTTATCTCGATCAGCAACTATAGATAGTGGTCCGGTATTGCCTAATGTATTAGAAACAAATAAATCTGTAGCCAAGCGAGGATTGACTAAATACCTCAAACCTGCATTAAAAGCAATTGTTCGAGCAGGCAAGCCTGTATTTCGATTAAGGGTGTTATTTCCTGTAAAGGGAACAAAAGCATCCCCCCACAACATCAGCTTTGAATTGAGCTGATAACTGATACCTCCTGCCAAACCCAATGTAGTACCAAAAGCGCCAGAGTTATTTATAGGAGGTGTGTTGAAATACAAGGCATTATCATCCGGCAAAAATGCAACCTTAGGTGAAAGGGTAAACTGCCAGCGGTCATCCGTTCTGATGGTAAAGGGCAACTCTAGTGAAGTTACCACTCCCTGATTTTCTCCGTTTGAAACAGGGCCATTGGAATTGAAAAACCGAAAAGGACGACTGGCATTTCCTAAAGAAGCCGCAGCTACACCACTAAGCGCTAGCGTACCTTCCGGATTCTGCCAAAGTCGTTGCTTTGCCTGAAGGGTCAATTCTTGAAAGAAGTTAGGCCCGGTACCATCTGGATTGATGCGTTGAGCATTAAATGACCCTTGAGTCACTGGCCCAGAATTATCAACCGTCTGTGCATCTAGCGTCAGTTCCAGGTTATTAGTAACACCCCAAGTAATACCAAACGTCGGCTGACCCGTCAGACCAACACTACCGGCTGTCCCAGCTGGAAAAGATTGACGGTAACGGAAATTAGTTATAACCTCCCCTTGCCGCAATTGGTCAGCGGTTGTGAGAACAGGTTGACGACTCTGTAAAAATCCGGCTGTGCTAGCAGCTCCTGAATCATTTCTGGGAGAAGATTCTGTGTCAGCTATATCATCCGGAGAAGCTTGAACCAGTGGTGCGGATGTTGCCTGCTCTATAAGATTTGTATTAACAGCATTAACAGAGTTATCTGAAACTTCAAGTGTTGGAACGCTTTTTGTTAACGTTTGAGTTTCTTCTGGAAAAGTTTCTACTGCCGTTATTGAATTGTCAGAGGAAACTTTAGGTAATGCCTGCGTGCTTTGAAAGGGGATTGACGAGGCCATCGAGTCGGCAAGATTCATGAGAATCTTGGGTGACTGCGTGGGAATCCTGACGGTATAGAATTGGTCGTCCTGCTCCCACATCAGGGATGAAAGTTCAGAGATTTTTTCTTGCTTTTTTCCATCCAATAAATATCCCTGAATATTATTAACTAGAGTGATGGGAGTTGCTTTGCTCTGATACTTTCGGAATTCTCGTTGAGCCTCAATGGACGTTTTTGCAGCGGCTTCAAAACTCCCGACTAAGCAAGATGGCTGTTGCTCTTGGCAGCTGAAAAGACTAACTGTTAGCCCAGATTGAAAGGTAGAAGGAGAGGCTATAACGATGTATTGACTACTCAATACATCCCGGTTACTACGCTCACCCATTTGAGATGGCAAGCGCATCATTAACCCTGGCGATAGGCTTGCTCTAATTTGATCGAGATATGGGGTAAAAATATCAGCAGTAAAGACCGATAGTTTGACAGAAGAAGAGATGGCGACCGGAGCTTTACTCAAGAGGTGATGGGGTGGCTGGAGCTTTCGTGAAAGCGTAGCGGAATGTACTCCGGAGGTGATGGGGTTAAATTCTCTGACTCTTTCCCTTTTCCTCTGCCCCTCTCTATGTTTCATCGTAGTCGCTGTTACCGATGTGTCAGGTTGTGCCTCCAGCGTTTCAGGCGGGGCGATCGCGTTCTTTACCTTTGTTGGCTCTGGCGTGGTAGTCCTTACTACCAGAAAATTGTCCGCATCTAACTCCTTTGTCGAAAGCGTCAAGCTAGGGGAAGCGTTCGCCTCATCGCTTAACGCCGATGCCGTCAGAGCGGCTAAGGTATAAATAGCAACATTCGAGACAGGCATAAACCTTGTCCTATCGCTCCGAGTCAGCATTCAGCTTCCATGTAAAAGTCACACGAGTCTTGGCACAAGCTACAACAACTACAAGGAATCCAGTTGCTGTTAGATGGTTAGTAACCGATACAGAAGCTTCTGACTCTATCAGGATGATTTGGGTAAAAAATCAGGAGTAAGCTATTGTGCCTTAAAGCAATGCCCTTCTCATGAAACCTGGGTTGATTTCAGCTATTTACACTGATTCGACCCAGGTTTCTATTGATAATTACCGAAAAATAAGAGAGATTGTTGCAGTGATTGAGTATCATCAACAGTATTAGAGATTAAACGGCACGAACTAATATCAGTACTCGCGTGAGCATTCCAGAGTCAGTGACATTTGAAGAAGCGATCGCACTCACCCAGTCATTGATGTCCCAAATGACGGCGGGTGAACTATCAGCGCCAGAAATTTCTGAGGCGATCGCTCAGTTAGTGAAAAGTGAAAACGGTGCCAGAGGTTTTTTTGTTAGCTACCTCACCTCTGAAGACACCTTAGCCGACAAACCCTCACCTGAAGTGATTCAGGCACTACAGTCATCGCCAGATATTGTGGCAGAACTTTTGGTGAAAAATTTAGCCATGTCATCCGCACAGGCCGTTACCCATCGCCGCCAGGGTAATGAAGAGATGGCTCAAGGATCTGACCGAGTGCGATCGCGTACTATCAGCCTCATTGAAAAGCTTAAACTACCTCAGTTGCGAGAGCGTTTTGTTGCCTTATATGAAAGTGCCACAACGGGAGAAGGTATCTACCAAACATTTCTACAACGCTGGGGCTACGATGCTCAACAACGGCAGGTCATCTGTGAGGCTCTAGAGCAAGTAATGAGTGAAATCGAATCTGAGCCCAATCTTGAAGACCATTACAGTTGAAGGTTAGCAAGTTGCAGGTTGCAGGTTAATCCCTCTTTTGTTACTTTGAGGCTTAGAGTTCGGGCGAAGCATTCTTGAATAAAGCTTTTAGGCTTTGCACCAAACTTGCGGCAAGAATGCTTCGCCCCTACAAAAATCGTGCTTCTTACCCGGAAATAACAAAAGAGGGTTAATGATGCCAACCTTCCAACCCCCAACCTCCAACCTTCAACCTCCAACCTTCAACCTTCAACCTTCAACCTTCAACCTTCAACCTCCAACCTTCAACCTTCAACCTCCAACCTCCAACCTCCAACCTCCAACTCCCAACCCCCAACCTTCAACCTCCAACCTCCAACCTTCAACCGGGAATCAACCTGTAACTCCCTGACCCCTAACCAAGCGGCATGATTAAAATTCTTCACTTGTCAGATATCCATATGGGAAGTGGCTTTTCCCACGGACGGCTCAACCCAATCACGGGTTTAAACACACGTTTAGAAGATTTTGTCAATAGCCTTTCGACATGTATTGACCGAGCGATTTCAGAACCCGTAGATCTAGTTCTCTTCGGAGGAGAT
>NZ_DATNPA010000106.1:0-3080 GCF_036703385.1 Allocoleopsis sp.
TTTGCATCGGCAATCTCAAACTCTGAATCTAAGGTTTCCAAAAAAACGCTTGAGTAAAGCTTAAATTAAGGATAAGGCTTGCTCATCGTATCTCCTGAGTATCTCAGGAAACGAACAACGCTTAAACTTGAGGAGAGTCAATCCAAAATCCCAAATCCCAAATCTAAAATCCCAAATCGAATGACGCTTTTCAATCGGGTTGGATTAATGCTGCTTCTAGTTAGCATAGTGAGCGCAGTTGGTTCAAATCCCGCCTTAGCAGAGGCATCTACCGCTGCCACGGGACTCAATCTCCAAGACATGTTACAGCGTACCTTGGCGTGGATTAACCATCTTGGCTCAGTGGGAGCGATCGCCTATATTGCACTGTATCTTGTCGCTACTGTTGCTTTCTTACCCGGCTCAATTATTACTTTGGGAGGAGGCGCAATCTTTGGCCTTGTATTAGGGTCACTTTACGTTTTGATCGGTGCCTCTCTGGGAGCCACGGCTGCGTTCTTAATAGGACGTTATTTAGCCAGGGATTGGGTTTACCAACGAATCGCAGAAAATGAAAAATTTCGTAAGATTGACGAAGCTGTCAGCAAAGAAGGATTCAAAATTGTTTTTTTAACGCGACTCTCTCCTATTTTTCCGTTTAGCTTGTTGAACTACTCTCTGGGAGTTACGGGTGTTTCTCTGAAAGACTACCTACTGGGTTTCCTGGGCATGATACCCGGTACAGTTATGTATGTTTACCTGGGTTCCTTGGCAAGTGTATTTGCCCTGATGGGGACTAAAGCTCAACCCACTAACTCTGCCATAGAGTGGACAATGCGGATTATCGGTTTGCTCGCCACTGTTGCAGTTACAGTTTTTATTACTCGTATTGCCCGAAAGGCTTTAGAAGAGACAGTTTCATAGCTTACGAACACGCTCACCGCTACCACTGGAACTACCAAGTGCTGATTTAATAGGGTTTAGTTCAATTTGCACTCTATGACTGAAATCTCCAGCCAAGAAGGCTTTGTTACGTTCCGTAGTTATAAGGTATGGTACCGTCTTGTACAACCTTTACTAGAAGAACCGAATAAACTGCCATTGCTGTGTCTTCACGGAGGACCCGGTGTTCCCCACGACTATCTTGAGCCAATGGAGGCTCTAGCGGCTACTGGCAGAAAAGTAATTTTCTATGACCAAGTGGGATGTGGTAATTCTGAGAGAGCGACTGACCCTGAAGTCTATTCCATTGACTTTTTCAAAGAAGAACTTGTTGCTGTACGCCGTGCCTTGCATCTAGAGCAAATCCATCTGTTTGGTCAATCTTGGGGCGGTTGCCTAGCATTAGAACATGCCCTCTCGCAGCCCACTGGACTGAATAGCCTAATCCTAGCGAGTACTCCTGGCAACATTCAACAATTTGTTGCCGAAGCGTACTGCTTGATGGATGAACTGCCAACAGATATACAAGAGACAATTCGCAAACATGAAGCAGATGGCACGACCCAAGATGCAAAATACCTTGAAGCGATGGATGTTTTCAATCATCGTTATCTTTGCCGTTTAGATCCCTGGCCTACTTGCTTACAACAAGCCTATACTAAGGCCGGACAGGAATTTCGGGGTGCTGGCAAAATTATAGATTGGAATATTGAGGAGCGTTTGGGTGAGATTCAAGTCCCGACGCTGCTGCTTTCAGGTCGCTACGATGAAGTAACACCAGCTTGTGTTGAAACGGTTCATCGAGGAATTTCTGAATCTGAGTGGGTTTTATTTGAAAACAGTTCGCACATGCCTCATCTGGAAGAAACGGAACGATTTATGTCCGTTGTAGACGATTTTTTGAGTCGTGTTGAAGCCTCGCTTTCCATGAGTATAGACAGTCTAAATCATGCGTGAAAGCTCCAAAGTACAGGAATAGGGAATGAGTAATTGGAAGTTCTTCCTCATGACCGAAGCAATTTTAGATTTTAGATTTTGGATTTTGGATTAAATACAATGCAAGGGTTTCAAGCCCCTAGTTTCAACTAGGGAACAAATCTAAAAGACGCTCATTCTTCGCTACCGCAACGCTCGCGTAAATCTAAAATCCTCAAGCCCCCGGATTCATCCGTGGGGACAATCCAAAATCGTAAATCTAAAATCCAAAATCGATTGACCCATTACCACTCATCGATAACTAGGTTTCACTATTCCCGAAAACCCGGAATCTTCTCATCCAATTGAGAACCGCTCTATGGTCAAATCTCTATGTCAAATTCAGCCTTCGAGAGAGTTACTGTCTCACCGATGGATGAGTATAACCAGACGTTGGTTTCTTACGTTCATCCACCGGATTGGGTCAATCCTCAACCTGCTAACTGTTACGACTTGGTGGTCATGGGTGCTGGTACTGCCGGATTAGTTGTAGCGGCAGGAGCGGCGGGTTTAGACCTGGGCTTGAAAGTTGCCTTGATTGAAAAGCATCTCATGGGTGGAGATTGCTTGAATGTGGGTTGTGTGCCTTCCAAGTGCATGATTCGGTCTTCTCGTGTTGTTGCTCAGATACAAGAAGCAAAAGCTTATGGCATCAATGTTCCAGAACAGATTGAAGTCGATTTTCCTGCTGTAATGCAGCGGATGCGTAGGATACGGGCGAACATTAGTCCGCATGATTCGGCGGAACGTTTTCAACAGCTTGGGATCGATGTTTTTTTAGGGAAAGGTCGTTTTTCAGGTGACAATACCATTGCCGTGGGTGATAGGACTCTCCGGTTTAAGAAAGCAGTAATTGCCACCGGCGCTAGAGCTGCACAACCCCCCATTCAGGGAATTGAAGAGGTCGGTTATCTGACCAATGAGACCGTATTTTCCCTTACTGAACGACCGCAACGTTTAGCCGTGATTGGGGGTGGCCCGATTGGTTGTGAATTGGCTCAAACTTTCCGGCGTTTGGGGAGTGAGGTGATACTGTTTCATCGAGGTTCTCACCTACTGGATAAAGAAGATGCTGATGCCGCAGAAATTGTCCAAAACGTCTTTCTTCGAGAAGGAATTCGCTTGGTGCTGAATTGTCAAATTGAGCGAGTGGAAAAGACGAGTAACGGCAAGATTCTTTACTT
>NZ_DATNPA010000107.1:0-18978 GCF_036703385.1 Allocoleopsis sp.
CGTTCTATTAGAACAACTTTAAACTGAATGGCACTGACTTAAGCGAAAAGTGATCGTTTCTTGGAAAAACCAAGATTGGGGGGGTTCCCCCCAAACCCCCCACTGGGGAACGGAGTGCCTACCTAGAGACCCCCTGCACAAGGGTTGGTTGGTGAGGTAGGAGATTTCTTAAGTCAGTGACATTCACTTTAAACTTCCGTTCCCCATGAGGTTATACTAAATCGACTTTGATAACCCCTTTCTCTCCTCAGTGCACTCTGTGCCTGGAGTGGGACACTGCGGCTTGCCGCAGGCGTCTACGGTTTCAAAAAGGAGATAATTAACCCAGATTTGGTATCATCCTAATTTTCTTCATGCTCAACCACTGGAGACGAGTTGGAAACGAGCGGATCAGGAATCGAGGGCGTATTGGATTCTATATTCTCCAGGTTGTTTTTTGGCTCTGACTGAGTCTCTGGAATGGGGTCGGGCATCACCAACTTTTTTTCATCCACCTTAAGTAAAACCACTTGAGCAGATGGTTGCGTGGTTTCGGACGTAGGCTTAGGCGGGACTTCAGTATTAGTGGCTTCAGGGGGCTGTTGCATATGCTCACTGAGTCGTATATTAGCAAGTGCCAGGTTTTGAGCCATGACAGCTTGCGTAGCTGCTTTAATCTCGTTATCCGACTCCACCGCCTGACTAATATACCCTTCTACATCTTGTTGGATGATATTTTCTACGTTGCTAGCAAACGTCGGATAAGCTTCGCTGTGATTTTTGGCATCTTTATAAGGACCCGTTAACTGAAAGAATTGCCAGCCCTGAATTTTCATGTTCTCAGCGGTGTTGCGATAGCGACGGTAGTTTTCACCAAAATGGAAGAATTCTTCTACAGCAGCGCTGATAGCAACGGCTTGACTTAATCCAAACGCAGTCCAGCCCAATAATTGTTTTAACTTCTGCTGTGAAACATTCCCGCTGTTGGCGCTGACGACAGCGGGAACAAGGACGCCTCCGATAATCGTAATCAGCCGCAGGGTATTGTGTCTGCTACGAGACTTAGTTGCTCGACCTTCCAGCCACAAAACTTGATCCAACCAACGGCTTTTCATAAACCGTTTCTGCAAAGAAGGTAGCTCGATTTCCTCAATCAGCTCACTCATCTCTTTTTTGAGATAGTCATGATACGTGTTCTTTTTTGGCATGGTGTGCTCCCTGGTCTTGGTAGATAGTTAGCTACTTAAATATGGAAATTTTTGACTCGAGCTACGTCCGCGTCCGTTTTTATAATTTCTAGCTCTGAGTCGGTGGTCGTTAAATATGTAGTAATTTAGAGAGAAGCTCTTTAATCACCGCCGTTAACCGAGCGGGATGTTCGAGCAATGCGATCGCTTGCATCTTCCCTGATGCGGCTAGCTGTTCGGCTCTTTGATCGGTCGCTTCTCCACGCAGTGCAGCCGCTAATTTATCCGCCGTGCGCCCTGTACCATCCAACGTCACGACATGTCGGCCTGCTTCCACACTGTACGATACATCCTGGAAGGTAATCTCACCACCGTTGACCACGATGGTGGCGGAGGGAAATCCTTGAGACACGACACTGGCAATATGAGCTAACCAAGGCGATTCATCGCCCCAATTCGAGCCAGGAACGAGGATGAAGTGTGTGTGGTTTGGCTCCAAGGGTGCTGCATCCAAACTGGGAGGAGGAACATTCGGGAGAATGACTGTGCCGAGCGCCGCCACGCCTATCAGAGGGAAAGTACCACCCCTCTGGGTCCGAGCTTGACCCATAAACCGCATAATACCGGCGTCAGTGCCACCATCCACAACAGCGACTCCGAGTTCTTGAGCGAGTGGGGCAATCTCTTCAGTAAACAGCTGTTGCAGTCGGGCTTTGTCAGCTTCGCCAATCCCACTCGCGCCACCCACCAACACTAAAGTTGGACGTGTCCTGTGAAGACCAATTTTGGGCAATGCCTCAGCCAAATCGACGAAGCTATGAACTTGAATCGCTTTAGCTGAGAGTTGATTGGTGAATGTAAACTTACACGGTCTTTCCATTGAATGGTAATAAAAGATGCAAGGTGTAGACACAAGTGTAACTGGCGAGGAAAGGCGATTTTGGTGATGAATTTGTTAAGAAAGCCCAGGAATCAGGGAAGTATGGGCATTCCTCTCAAAATACGAGGGACGCGAGCCTCGGTTGGAGGTACTGGCTAACGCGTCCCGTTACCCTATGGCAAGTTACACCTTCCCTATGCGATTGCCTACGGCACCGCCCAAAGGGCGATCGCTAACTCTCTTGAACTTGACCCGCCATTTCTATTGTTTTGGGAAACTCGACGACTTTTTCATTCATCTTCCAGTAATCAAACTTCGTCGTATCGATATGTTCGACAATTCCTCCCAGTTGACGTACTTGTTGAACCATATCCCCAGTGCCACCAGGAGCATCACCGCCTTTGCCATTCCACAAGACGACTAGCCGCACTCGCTCAATTCCGTACATTAAGGTGGAGTAGAGCGCCCAGCGATTGTTGCGCTCATAGGGACTATCTCCTTCAGGCACAGTTCCCAGACGTTCGGGTTGGAGGTGGATGGTTACATTAGGATGCTTTTGGATGGCATAGAAACGTGAAACCCAATTATCGCCGGCAAAGCTGACTGAATCTTGAATAAACTCGGCCTGAGAAAATGTTAGAAACACTTCAACTTTGATATTGCGCTCCAAGCAAGCTTCGATAAACAGAATATCTCCACCACAAGCCGCTCCCGGTGCGATCGCCATCGATCCTGAACAGGCATTTAACTTATCCAATACATCCTCAATTTTTTGACGAGCCTCGCGTTCCATGTCCGCCGGGAAACGAGGTTGTGCACGATTGGGACTATCAATCATGTGACCAGAGAACAAGAACACGGATGCCGGTTCATTGCTGGTTGTGTCTGCAACCGCTTCCTCTTGGTTTTCAAATCGCTCAAGTTCTGCTTGAATCACAGCGATGCCAGCCTGAACATAATCTGGACGGAACGAGAGTGACTGCAATAATTTCAGTTGATCGAGGGTCGATTTCAAGGCAAATTTGTTTTTTCCAGCTAGGGTAAAGGCTTTTTTGTAAGCCTTCATCACCTGTTTCGGGTCTTCAGCCGTGCAGACGGCGAAATCAGCTAAAGAGACAAAAATCCAAAAATCATTGGATTCCCGTTGAGCCACACTGTCCAAGGTAAATTGAACGGCTCCTTTGAGTGAGGGCAACTGTTGGCGAATGGCTTCATCTTCTAAGTCACTATCCGCTTTAACCTCCTTGATCAGGTGTTCTAAGACGCAGGACAAAATGAGGGCACTGATTCCCGAATGGTAATGATCTTGATCTAAGCGATAGCCTTTGAGGTAAGTCTTAATCGCTTTTCTGAGTAAGTGAGCCGCTTCGTAAGCTTCTTGTAAGCGTTCTTGCTCATTCTTGATCTTGAGCCATTCATCCCGCCACATTTCTGTGTAAATGCCAGCTAAGTAAAACAGCGCCTTGATATTGTTTGGTTCATCCTGGAGCAACCCCTCCAATTTCACGATCGCTTCTTCGGATTGCTTCAATCGGCTCAGGTGAAAGGCTTCTTCCAGGCGGAATTCTGAATTTTTCCCATTAATCTTCAGCCCTTGTCGATATTCTTGGAGAGCGAGGGCATGATTCCCCAAGTTCTTTAAGGCTTTACCTGCATCTGCGATCGCTTCTTCTTTAATCAGAGGATTGCGAACTTCTTCCGTTAACAACAACACATCCCCAATCCGCTTCTGCCGCTGGGCAATCAGGACTAACTCCTGCCATTCCTTGTACTCCTGCCAATAGCCAGTTGCCAGAGGAGTTCGTAGTGCTCTGCGATCGGGTTCTTCTAGACCTGCGAGTAATTGGAAAATCGGACTGTGAATGCGGTTTTCGTCTGACTCCCAGGTGGCACGAGCCATTTTGACGATCGCCTGTTTATCTTTCTCTAGGTGTTTGGGGTCAGGGCAACCATTTTCATCGCATTGATAAGGGATCGTGCGAACGTTGAAAATGTCGTAGGGCATGTAAGCCCGACCGCACTGAATATGAACTAAACCTCGCTTCCTCAAAGCATGGCGAACACCTAATTCATAATAAACATTGGCATTATCAATACTGAGGTCAGTGAGTACCAAATCTGCCAGCAATAGCTCTTGAAACATATCAGTCAAGATATCGCCGCTAACGCTTTCTTCATCCGCTCGAAATGACTCAAATCCTGCCTCTTCCAGGGCGGGCTTAATTAACTGCTGATAAATACTATTAAAATCAATCCAACGTCCATCAGGGCCTTTTTTTCGACCAAAAGGCATTACCACAAAGGCATGAGGCAAATCCTTTTTGTTTTGTTTCTTTGGCTCCTGCTTTTCAGGCTTAACGACTTCAACTTCTACAGGTTCTTCGGGAATAATCTCTGTTTTAGCGGGTAAAATTTCAAGTTGAGTCGATTTTTCAGGTAACAGCGTTTGCTCAATCTTACTCAAGACAGGCTGACTCATCACTTGAGTCACCATATCGTTGGGTTGAGTGCGTAACTCCAGCACAGCCTCACGCATTTGGTTGATGTCTTGATTATGCTGGCTCCAGAGGACTTTTTCAGTGGCAATGACTAATTTAAAAAATTCAGCCCCTGTTTGTTCGGGTGGCCTTAAATTTTGCCAATGGTCACGAATAATATTAAGTTCCAGAATGAGTTGGTTATAGTTTTTGACTACCGAATCCAGCCGACTCACTTCCAGCCAAATGATTAAAGCTGTTCCCAGTGAAGTCGTGAAGGCGACCCAAATGTTAAGACTGCCACTGAGAGCTGGGAGAAATGCACTCAATGCCCCGAACACCAAAATACCCGTTTGTAGACGAGTACGAGTTTGATAGATGTTCTCTAATTCTTGAGAATAGGACTTAAGGGGAGCTTCGACGCGATCGCGCAAGTAGTCATCTGGATTTAAATCAGTCAAAACCGAAACGCTGTTTGGCTCATTACCCGGATAATCAGGCAGAATTTCACCTGTGTAAGGTTTGATAATCCAATTGCTGCCAATCGTCTCCACCACTTGGCGCTGAATCTGGCTCACTCGTTCCAAAAGCCACTGATGACGCTGGGGTTGCCCTTGCAGGAGAGTCCGGTATAGGTAAATCTCTTTTCTAATTTCTTGAGCACCTGTTCTAAAAACTCGCCAGTATTGTCCCTGCTGTAATCTGTTGGCAAAGACTAACATCACCGAGCCGATCAGGGGGACTAAAATCAAGCTGGCTCTTAGCACCTGCCCTAGAGGTGATACCATCAGACTGCTGTCAGGCCGAGATGTGAGGATGGCCAGGAGCGTGGCAACTACAGCCAAAGCCATAGCCCAACCGCGCAGCTTTAGATATTGCTTATAGGCAGACTCAGCGTTTGTTTCCAGTTGAGCGTAACGCTGCCAAGCTGTTTCCAAGGCTAAAGATTGAGCTTTATCCAGGCTCTCTATTTGGTTTTGCATCATGGTAAGTTTCTTTGGTAATTGTGATCTGCTGTCCCAAATTGCTATGGGGTCTGAATTTCAAATACGAGTAGAGCATCCCACTCCAGAACACCAAGCCAGTATCCTTATGGGCGATCAAGACGGCTTTAATCACGTCAAAAATTAGGGTTTGATTTTTGAGTGTTCACCGTTTGTCTACCGATCGCTTGGCTTTTTGACGGACACTTTAAAGGCTCTATGCTTACGCAAAGATGGCGCTCAATCTTCTCTAAATTAAGATTAGTATTCAATCTCACTCACCCACTTACAGCTGTGCACCCGTCACTCATCTAGGTCTAACGTCCACCGACTCGCTCATGGCTCTCGTTTTTCTATATCTAATCTCTCTAGCCTCACTCCTTGCTTCCCACTGGCAGAGACAAGGGTATTGCCATCGATACTGAACTCGACAGAATTTTTAACTTAAAATTATCATTTCTACATCCCCCCGAAGACATAATTTTTGCTCTATTGCCTAGGTTAATCTGTCTTTGTTTGATTTGGGGAAAAAAACTTGCTTCTTGTGGGTGTAAAGCCTTGCTCTAAAAGGATTTCACGTCTTCAGCCAAGTTTTTGGCAATGAACATTTAGTTGTAATCTGGAGAACGCTACAAAGCCGTGTGCTGAGTCAAACCATCGCAGAGATGGCGATCGCTTTCTTCCAGCTTGGAACTGGTAGTTAAATAGTCATGTAGCAACTGGCAAGCGTGTACCAGTAGCTTCCCCTCGTCTAAATCTTGACCCTGAACTTCCAGTCCTTGGAGTCTCTCAAGCGTCCAAAGAATGGCTGTTTTGTCAGCGCTGCCTGAAGCTAGCTTCTTCCCATCTGAGCTGAAGTCCACTGCCCTGACCCAATTCTGATGCCCACGCAGCGTGATCAGTAAGTCGCCCTCCCGATTCCACAACTTCACCGCATCATCTTTACCCGCAGAGGCAATGAGCTGGCTATCCCGACTGAACGCCACATCCCAAACCCAATCTTGATGACCTTTTAAAAATCGATAGGGCGTGGTTTGAAACTCGCCATTTTTATCTCGTTTCCAAAGGATGACCGTTTTGTCGCCACTAGCCGTAGCAATCATCTGTCCATCGGGACTGAACATTACAGCATTAATCCAAGTCTTATGTCCTTGGAGGGTTTGAAGTAACTTACCCTCCAAAGTCCAAATTTTCACCAAAGCGTCACCCCCTACCGAAACAATGCGATCGCTCTGGGGTGAAAACATCACATCGGTTACCTCAGGACGATGAGCCTGCCAGGATTGGAGTAATGTTCCATCCTCAAACCGCCAAAGTTTTATGGTTCCATCTGCACCCGCTGAGGCAAGGAGCTTGCCATCAGGAGAAATACTAATATTTTTAACGGTCGAAGTATGCCCCTTAAAAGTGCGGAGCGGTTCAGTCATCGTACCCTTGAGAACACCCTGAACGCTCCAAACCTGCACGGTGTTATCGTAACTGGGCGTGACTATTGTCTGACCATCTGGACTAAAACTGACATTCCTCATGCCCGCGCCATACTTCAGATCAGCGAGAAAAGTTCCCTCACTATTCCAAAGTTTCACCGTCTTGTCGTCACTAGCGGTAGCAATCAGGGTGCTATCCGGAGAGAACCTCACGCCTTTGATACTATAGCGATGCCCTTGAAGAATTTCGATCACGGCTCCCTTTAGGCTCCGTAATTTGATAGTCGTATCGGCACTGGCAGTCGCAATGGTTTCACCATCAGGGGAGAATCGGACGCTCTTGACACCGCCGTGATGCCCTCGGAAGGTTTGGAGTAAGGTGCCCCCCTTACTCCACAGTTTTACCGTATCATCATCACTTGCCGTAGCAATTTTATTGCCATCGGGAGAGAACGTTACACTACTAACCCAATTGGTATGGGATTCAAGGGTTTTGACCGGGGTTCCATCTAAATTCCAGAGCTTGACATCCGTGTCACCACTGGCGGAAGCTAAGGTTTGACCATTAGGGGAAAAACTAACTTCCCAGACGCGATCGCGATGTCCCGTTAGGGTTTTCAGGAGTTGCCCTTCTCTCGTCCAAAGCCTCACCGTGCGATCGCTGCCAGCACTGGCAATCAACTTGCCATCAGGGCTAAACGTCACACTATTGACTTCATGGGTATGCCCTTTTAACGTATTGAGCAGTTGACCCTCTAAACTCCAGAGTTTGATGGTTCCATCCGCACCAGCAGAGGCAATCAGCTTACCATCTGGACTGAAGGCAACACTCCGGACGCGAGCATCGTGCTGAAGCGTTCTGAGTAGACTTCCGTCTCTTTTCCAGATTTTGATGGTTTTATCCGCGCTGGCAGAGGCAATCAGTTGACTGTTGGGGGAGAATGTAACACTCCGAACACTCGCCTGATGGTTAAGGCTGTGCAGTAACTTGCCATCATGCCACCAAAGTTTGACCGTTCCGTCATCGCTGGCAGAGGCAATCATCTGGCGATCGGGGGAGAAACTCACACTAGTGACTGTATCCGTATGCTCTGCAAGACGGTTACGCTCTTGTACGCCATAAACCGCATCTCGGAGTACTTCCTTAGTCTGTTGGCGGACTTTCTCTGGCAGATTTGTTACCTGTTGCGCTTGTTTAGCGGCTTTCACGCTTTCCAGCAAGGCGCGAAGCTGATCTTCTGTCAGCAGACTGGCTTGAGATAGAGCCGTCAGGGCAATGATTTCCTGTTTTGTAGCGAAGTTTCGCTGAGTGACAGCATCTCGACGGCTGGCTTCTGCGAACACTGCCAACACAGCAGTGACCATTAAACCAAAAACTACAGCCCCTAAAGTTGCACCTTGGCGCTTGAACTGGGATTGACCACTGGCGACAATGTATTGGGTTTGCAGGGAGGTTGATTCGGGGTGTTTTCCGGTACTTTTCGCAACCCATTGTTGGGCTTCTTTTAAGTCGTTCCCGCGTAACAAGAAGCTGCGATCGCGTTTTTTCTTATCCCATTCCAGCGCCCGATGCTGCAAGCGAGTGTGTACCTTTACATGCTCCAAATCAGTATCCAGCGCTTTGAGCAGATCGTGGAAAGCCGTGTCAAAATCATCACTTTCTCGAAAGAACGTCCAGTTGATTGCTGCTAGGGATGGATGGGTATCTTTGGGGTCAACATTCCGATACAGGATGGGTACCAGTCGCTTGTTGTGAGAAATCGCCTGTTCAATTTCTACGCTACATTCCTGGGATGCGATCGAATCGGGACTAATCACGAAGATAAAATTGTCAGCGGCTAAAATTCCCTCGGAAATCTCTTTGCGCCAATCTGCTGTCAGGGGAATATTTTTCCAATCGACCCAAACGTTACGATTTAGTTTGACAAAGGCTTCATAGAGATTTTTGACAAAGTCCTTGTCTCGGCGTGAGTAAGAAATAAAAGCGTCACTCATGTAGTAGCAGCCCCTGACCCTGAAAACTTATTCAATTCGGTGAACTTAAATTTCTATTAACTTGTACTCTGGGCAGACCAACGAATTAGGAGTTCTTCGTTTCATCGACAACTTCCTTTAGAGAGATTTAAAGTTTAACCTGAAAATTATCAGGAATTTTCGGTTTGGGCGTTGAAAGCCTCACAAAGAGAGTAGGAGAGAGGTCAGACTGTATCTCATCCAATCGAGACGGGCGATATTCATGAAAAGCACTGATCGGCTAGGAAAAGCGATGTCCATAAGCTGATCTACCTGTTGGGTGCGTCAGGACGGGCCCTTAACTATAGGACAATAATGCTGTAGCAAGTCCGCAGTACTGATAATTGAGGTTACCGTGACAGCATTTTTATTCGTAACCGATTTGGACAATACCTTAGTGGGTGATGATCACGCTCTCAAAGAACTCAAACAACGACTTAGTGAACATCGCCAGGAATATGGCACAAAGATCGTCTATGCAACAGGGCGATCGCGCAGTATTTACCATGACCTAAAGCGTGAGAAGCAACTGTTAAATCCAGATGCTCTAATCGCGGCGGTGGGTACGGAAATTTATGATGAGGATGGTCAGGAGACTCCCGATCCAGCTTGGTCGGAAAAACTCTCTCACGGTTGGGATCGAGACCTAATCGTAGCAACCGCCGCCCATTATTCTGACCTCGTTGCCCAACCCGACTCAGAACAGCGTCCGTTTAAAGTCAGCTATTACCTAACGGAAGACGCATCTACGGAGGTGCTGCCCCGACTCAAATCGCTTCTGGTTGAGCGAGGCCTTGATGTGAAGTTGATCTATAGCGGTAGTAAAGACCTTGATGTTCTACCCCGTAATGCCGACAAAGGGCTAGCCGTGCAGTTTCTTAAGCAGAAGTGGGGATTTGACAGCACACAAACGGTCGTCTGTGGCGACTCAGGAAATGATATTGCCCTATTTAGCGTGGGTGAAGAACGAGGAATTATTGTGGGCAACGCACGACCGGAACTGCGCCACTGGTACGAGGAGAACCTAGCCGATTATCGGTATATGGCTCAAGCGTACTGTGCCGGTGGTATCCTGGAAGGCTTGCATCACTTTGGATTCTTGAATACTTAGATAAGAGTTGTAGGTTGAAGGTTGGTTGGGGTTGAAGGTTTGCCAGTTGCAAGTTAAAGTGTTCAACCGACGCTATGCGTTACAGACAGGCTCAGCAAACGCCTTCTGCTCAGGCGTGGCATCTTCAAACCTTTAACCTTCAACGTTCCAACTTCAACCCTGTGACTCATGATCAGCTATCTCAAGGGGACTGTCGCAACGATTCAAAAAAGCAGTGGCAATCGCGTCACGCTGGTTTTGGACGTGAATCAAATCGGCTATGAATTGCAAATTCCCCGGCGTCTATCACAGGAACTACAAGCGGCGTTAGAAGGGAAGGTACAAGTCTTTACCCATTTGCAAATTCGGGAAGATCAACAAGTTCTGTATGGGTTTGCCTCGGCAGCGGAACGGGATTTATTTCGTCAGTTGATTAGTGTGAGTGGAATTGGGGCGCAATTAGCGATCGCACTGATCGATACTCTGGGACTACCCAATTTAGTGCAAGCGATCGTGACAGGGAATATCCGCGCCTTAGCCAAAACTCCGGGCGTAGGGAACAAAACAGCTGAACGCATTGCCTTGGAACTCAAAACTAAGCTTGCCGAATGGCGTCAGTTAGCGGGAGTCGCCACACCCGCTTCTGCAACCGGGCCAGCCCCAGCCATTCTAGAGGATGTCGAGATGACTTTACTGGCTTTGGGCTATGAAAATAGCGAAATTTCCCAAGCGCTAGAGGCCGTTAGCCAGGATACCCTAGTGGCGAAAAGTACGAATGCGGAAGAGTGGATTAGAAGTGCGATCGCTTGGTTGAGTCAGTAATCCTCAGGTCGTTAGTGCTCAGCTTGCTCTTCGTGCAAGTTCTGGCAAAATTTCTGCATAGGTTCTGGTTACCTCAGAGATATAGATAGTCAAGCAAGCATTGGGCTAATTCACTGAGGAAGGATTTCCTTTATGCGATCGCATCCTATTCAACTTGCTTACTCTGCTCTATATAGGGTTGAAACCTATCAACAATAAACTTTACAAAAATATCTAAGAGATATGCGGAATTTAAGTTCTTAAAGTTGAGGTCTAACTTAGACCAATTCTCTGTAAAGCTTGACTCTAATTCAAGCGTATAATGCTCCTTGATCAAAAGGAGTAAATAATAAGTCTTTGAGCTATCAAAAGCCCCAAGAAATAGAGAAACGGTATGATTACGCGATGGCACAAGAGTAAAAAGCCATGAAAACTATCAGCAAATGGATAGTCGTAGGATTTATCGAACTCATCTTCTGTTTTTGGCTCTTAGGAAATGCAGCTAGTCTCGTTAGTTCTCCAAGCAATGTCAAGGTTTGGTGGGGAGTTTTCTGTTATCTCTTAGGATTGCTAGTTTTACCAGGAGCTTCTCTAGGCTATGTCGCTTCTAAAGTCTATCAAGCAAGACTCCGACAAAAACAGTTAAAAGATACTTTTCCAGATGACCAAACCTCTCTAATCAAACTTTTAGAGTACAAAAAGTAGGCAATTATGAATATTTTTGAGCGCCGCTTTCTCAGCATAGCGGGAATTGCTATCGCAATGGGAATTATGACATCTGGTTGTGGCGTTATTCCAGGCACTAGCTCTAAGTTGATACCCCCTGGTTATGTGGGTCTAAAGGTCGAGCTTTACGGTAAAAACCGGGGAATTCAAAATGCAACCATCAACACAGGCCGTGTATGGTATAACGGCTACACGGAAGAAATTATCGTTTTTCCCAACCACGTTCAGTACTATATCTTAACAGCTTCGGCTCAGGAGGGGTCTGCGACTGATGAAAGTATTACGTTCGGGGTCGGCGGAACCAGTGTCAATGCTGATGTCTCACTGTCGTACTTTTTTAACACTGAGAAAATCAAAGACTTCTACGGAAAGTACCTGAAAGATCCAGAGCAATTCAAAGCTACCCTAGTACGCAGCGAAACTCGAAATTGCTTTAACCAGTGGGCTACGGGATTAAAACCGGAGGAAATTGTCGGAAACAAGCAAGGACAATTGCTGAAAAATGTTCTAGGTTGTTTGAACAATAAATTTAGTTCTGTTGGAGTTAGCTTCGACTCAGTAGGTTTTGTCAGTAAGCCTCGGTTTGATAAGTCCATCGAAACACAAATTACGGCTCGCTTTCAAGCAGAACAGCAGGCAGTAGCAGCTAAAGCTCAGTTAGAAGTTGCTGAAGCTGAAGCGAAACGAAAAATTGCTGAAGCGCGTGGTGATGCTGAGGTAGCTCGTATTCAGGCTGTGACTGTTTCTCCTTTAACCATTAGGTTGCGAGAGTTAGAGCTGCAACAGAAAATGATTGAAAAGTGGAATGGTATCTTACCCGTTTATCAGGGAGGTACAGCACCCTTCCCTTCGTTCGATCCAAATGCAGGCCGCCCGCCTCAACCGAGTAAATAAAATTAACTCAGAGTTTGGTTTTGACATCGTCTCAACTAAGCTGTCGCACATTTAACTTGCAAGTTGGAAAATAACAATTTTCTTGTGGGATGGGCATCTTGCCCGTCCCGATGGGAGCCAATTAAATGTACAGTAGCTTACCATGTTGAATGGGGTATCTTCGCTCTACTCTAAGACCCATGAAAGAGTTACAAAAAATCCTCAAAACGTTCGAGCAAAATAAGAACTCTGGTCAACGTGCAGCCCTCGCTACCCTGGTCAACGCTCAAGGCTCTACTTACCGACGCCCTGGTGCTCGCATGCTGATGACATCACAAGGACAAATGGTGGGTTCTCTCAGTGGGGGTTGTCTAGAGGCTGATGTCTTTGAGCAGGCTCAAGTGGTGATGACTTCAGGTAAATCCATTGTTGTGCAGTACGACACCATGTCTGATGAGGACATTATCTGGGGGCTGGGATTGGGCTGCAATGGTATCGTCCAGATTTTCATTGAGCGAGTAGAAGAAGAGACTCCGTTAAACCCTCTGGAGTTTCTTAACCAGTGCTGGCAGCAACGGCAGGCAGGAGTTCTGGCAACTGTATTTTACGTTGAGGGGGAAGTCAAGGCACAAGTTGGAACGCGTTTAATGGTGTATCCAGATGGCAGAGTCAACAGTGACATCGAAGATACCGATTTAGTAGCTCAAATCTGTGATGATGCCTGGGCAACGCTGGCAGATAGCCGCTCAAGGGTCAAAGCCTATCCATTACTGACAGGTAAAGTAGAGGTTTTTGTCGAAGTCATCCAGCCACCAGTACCGTTGATGATTTTTGGAGCCGGTCATGATGCAGTACCATTGGTACACTTGGCTCAAGAATTGGGATGGTATGTAACGGTTGTTGATAGCCGACAATCCGATGGCACACGAGAGCGGTTTATAAGTGCTGATGAAGTCGTTCTTTCCCGTCCAGAAGGTATAGGCGAATCCGTTCCGCTAGACAACCGCACCGTGGCTGTAGTGATGACTCACAACTACCTTCATGACCTTGAACTTTTGAAAACTCTCTTACCCTCTTGTGTAAGATATTTAGGTATTCTCGGCCCCAAAAGCCGAACTGAGAAGCTATTTCAAGACCTTCAAGAACAGGGAATTACACCAAGCGCAGCACAACTCCAACATTTGTATAGTCCTGTGGGATTGGATATTGGTGCTGATACGCCCGAAGAAATTGCTCTATCAATCGTGGCTGAAATTCAAGCCGTTCTTACCAATCATTCAGGAGGGTCACTTAGACACAAATCAGGCTCCATTCATGACTAAGAGATAGCATGAATTCTTCTACTGTTGGTTTGATTGTTTTGGCAGCAGGAGCATCTACTCGTATGGGTACTCCAAAGCAACTGCTGACCTATCGAGGGTGCAGTTTGATTCGCCACATTACAGAAGTTGCGATTTCTTCTGTCTGCCAACCGATTGTTGTGGTTCTGGGGGCGAATTCGGAACGGATTCAGCCTGAAGTCAGCCAATTGCCCGTACACATCGTAGAAAATCAACAGTGGGAGGTGGGAATGAGTTCTTCGATTCGGGTTGGACTCCAAGCGCTGCTGGCGATGAATCCCAGCTTAGAAGCAGTTGCGATCGCACTTTGCGATCAGCCCTTTGTTTCGTCCCAAACGCTGGATCGAATTATTGAGGCGTACCGTGTTACAGGTCAACCAATTATTGCTTCCGAGTATGCAGGTACGTTAGGTGTACCCGCGTTATTCAGCCATACTTTGTTTTCTGATCTCATAGCTCTCAAGAGTACAGAAGGAGCAAAAAAACTGATTAAAAAACACATTCAGCAAGTCTTGACTGTTCCTTTCCCTGAAGGTGAAGTTGATATTGATACGCCAAATGATTACGAGCAGTTTCAGACATTAGTAGAGTACCCGCCGTTCAGATTTTCGACTTCTTGAAGAAGCCGGTAATCTCGCCTTCATTTTGAATTTTGAATTATCATGACTCCTTCAATCAATCAGCGCAACTTGTACCAACAAGTCATTCTCGAACACTCCAAGAAACCACGACATCAAGGCAAAACGAACCCGGTACATGGATATCATCGAGGTCATAACCCAATGTGTGGTGACACGATTGAACTAACTGTAGAGCTAAATCAAACAGGTGACGGGATTTCTGATATAAAGTTTGAAGGACAAGGCTGTGCGATCGCGATCGCTTCAGCCGATTTGATGGCGGAGGCTGTTCGAGGCAAAAGTGTAGAAGAAGCTTTAGAAATGGTTCAACAATTCCGTGACATGATGCAAGGAAAATCAGAGTTTCCTGTTGATGTGCGGAAATTAAATGTCTTGCAAGGTATCTCTCAGTTTCCTATACGCATTAAGTGTGCAACACTGGCTTGGCATACCCTCAAAGCAACCGTGGAATCATCCCAGGTCACTGCTTCTACTGCAAAAACAGAGGAATAGACCTCAATTTTTTTCACAAATACTCTCAAAGTTGGCTGAGCAACACGGGTAATCGCCCCACCTTTAATTTCCGATTATCTGGCAGAGCCGTTTTTTTTCCGTCCAAATGCTGGACTTGGTGTACACCCGAGTTTTCATGTAGCACGAAGTTTTGTTTCTGCTTGGGATTCCAAACTATCCAGAAGGGTTTACCTTTCTCACTCGTCAACTCACACACCCAGGTATTCTTTGTATCGGGTTCACAGCGTTTCATCCGTGAACCGACAAGCCATTGTTGAATTTGGGCATAAGCTTTGGCGGCAGGCGTTAGGGTTTTTTTATCCTCCTCCACCATCAGCATCGTCACGACGTTACGGTTATCCCAGGCATACCAGTAAAAACGCTCCATTCCTGAAGCCCAATTTACTAGGTAAGTTCGGGCTACATAAGCCATACTGTCTTCAGCCGAATAGAAGACGTTTTCGCCTTTATTGCCATACCCAGTTTCAGTGTTCCATAACGGTTTTTGAGCAAGTCCGTGCTTAGCCATGACATCTTGCACTTCTCGAATAAGGGACAGGCTGTCTTCAGGGGTTTTTTCCTTGCCAATGTAGAAGTGCGCTCCAATCACGTCAGCGTATTTGCCCCCTCCCTTGGCAAAATATTCGTCAAACCACTTGAAACCACCCCAATCCGCATACAAAGAAGGCGACACAACTGTAATGGAGGGATCGACCTGTTTGAGGGTAGTGTAAGCCTCACGGGCTAACGCGACCATCTGGTCAACGCTACCACTAAAAAAATGCTTGAGATTGGGTTCGTTCCAAATTTCGTAATAGCGGATTTTACCTTTATAACGGGTGGCAACAGTGCGAACGTAGTTGCGCCAGTCGTCCAGGTTTTTCGGTTCAGCGGAGGTGGGACCATCCCCATAAGGAGAGGAGTCGTTCGGGCGTGCGGAAGCCCATTTTGGGGTTATCCCCAGGGTGTAGACGAGTTCAACGGCATGACGCTGAGCGAGTTCTACACAGTAATCTAGAGTTCTGAAGTCCCATGCACCTTTTTGTCGCTCTAAATGCGCCCAAAAAGCCAAGCCATGACTAGTTGCTGCATCCCACAATCTCCAAGTCGCTATCGGGACGGCAGGCCAAGGAATTTTATCAGAATCCGCGATGTGCATCCCAAAAAGCGATCGCGGAATCGGTTTTGTGGGTACAGTCGTGGTTCGTACATCGCTTAGATGCGTCGCTGACAGTTGGAGGACAGAGGGCTGATTGTAAACCATCACTGCGACAAGGACTAGAGTAGTGAGTGCCAAGAGGACAAGCCATTTACGGAACTTAATGAAAGTGAGTCTCATCGTAGATGCCTATGCGATTCGAGTATTTATTCCCAACTCTTGGACTCTTGGTTGTCAATTATCCTTGTCCATGCACCCTAGCCAGCCTTTCCAACTTAGACCGAATATGTCTAACCTTCAACCTTCAACCTGCTAAGTTCCAACCTATTCATCACGTTAGAGAAACCATCATTCCTTCCCGTGCAAGAAACCCACCGTCAAAGGTATCCTTCACTTCTATCTCTACGGTGTCGAGAAAATCATCGGAGTGATTTGGTTCGTGGTGAAAGATAGCTAAACGCTTAGCACCTGCTGCCTTCGCCGCTTTCACTCCTTCCTGCCACGTCGAGTGTCCCCAACCCACCTTAGGCGTCTTTTGGTTGTGGTATTCCTCATCCGTATACATCGCGTCGTAAATGATCAAGTCAGCATCGCGACCCAAATGTAGTACATTCGGGTCGGGGTGATCGGGGAAATGTTCGGTATCGGTGCAGTAGAACGCCGAATGCCCTTGCCATGACACCCGATAGCCCATTGCGCCATTGGGATGGTTAAGATGGCCTGTTTCAATGGTGATATCATCAAGCATCATTGTCTCGCCACACACGAGGTCGTAGTACTTTAAGTCCGCCTGGATTTCTTTAAAGGGTACGGGGGAATTTACGTGCAAAACGCGATCGCAGAAATGCTCCTGCATTGTTGCGCCTTCTGGTGCAGAACCGTGAATATGTAAAGTATTGCCCTCAGCAAAGGCTGGGATGAAAAACGGCACCCCTTGAATGTGATCCCAGTGATAATGGGTAAAAAACCAATAAGCTTCAATAGGCTGCGAAGGTTCTAAACTTTTTCCGAGCATCCGCAACCCCGTACCGCCATCAAAAATCAGGCGTTTCCCTCCGACATGCATTTCTACACAGGAGGTATTGCCGCCATAACGAACTGTATCTTTTCCAGGAGAGGGGACACTGCCTCGGACTCCCCAGAATTGGACAACGAACTCAGAGGAAAGAATGGTTTCCATTGGTAAACTAAACTAAGGCATTAAAGTACGGCACTGACCCTGATGACGTAGCATGTGATCGCATAATACTAAAGCGACCATTGCTTCTACCATAGGCACTGCTCTGGGTAAGACGCAAGGGTCGTGACGGCCTTTAGCGGCTAGTATTGTTTCTTCGCCAGCGCTGGTCACAGTGCGCTGTTCTTTTCGTATAGTAGCAGTGGGTTTAAAGGCGACCCGCAAAATAATCGCTTCACCGTTACTAATACCACCCTGAATTCCACCTGAGCGGTTGGTTACAGTACGTACTGTGCCAGTTTCGTCAAGATAGAATTCATCGTTGTGTTCACTACCTGTAAGAAGAGTTCCGGCAAAGCCAGAACCTATTTCAAATCCTTTACTTGCTGGTAGGGACATTACACCCTTTGCCAAATCAGCTTCTAGCTTATCAAATACTGGCTCTCCTAGACCTTTAGGTACATTTCGAGCTACACATTCAACAACACCACCCAGGGAATCTCCACTCCGTCCGATTTGCTCAATGCGTTCGATCATGCGTTCTGCACAGTCTGCATCAGGACAGCGAACAATGTTGCTTTCGACTTGTTCTAGAGTCACGGTGTTGGGGTCAACAACGCCTTCTAAATCTTGAATGCGCTTAACGTAACCGACAATTTCCACACCAGCGACTAACTTAAGAATTTTTTTAGCGATCGCACCGGCTGCTACTCGTCCAATTGTCTCTCGTGCCGAAGAACGTCCACCCCCCTGCCAATTACGAATCCCATATTTGGCATCATAGGTAGCATCGGCATGGGACGGGCGGTAGGTCTGTTGCATCTCGTTGTAATCTTGAGGACGAGTGTCTTTGTT
Source organism: Allocoleopsis sp. (assembly GCF_036703385.1). Taxonomy (NCBI): domain Bacteria; kingdom Bacillati; phylum Cyanobacteriota; class Cyanophyceae; order Coleofasciculales; family Coleofasciculaceae; genus Allocoleopsis; species Allocoleopsis sp. The sequence goes on from NZ_DATNPA010000107.1 coordinate 18,101, forward strand.
TCGCACCAGAATTGTGATCGGCGTTCCTAGGGTTTTACCTTCAAACGTCCCAGAAAGAATTTCACAGGTGTCTGCTTCTTTGCGAGGCGTTGTGATTTTGCTTTGTCCTGGACGCCTGCGATCAAGTTCGACCTGAATCTCTTGGGCAGAAATTTCGAGTCGCGGTGGGCATCCATCAATCACGACGCCAACGCCTCCTCCATGCGATTCCCCAAACGTTGTAATGCGAAACAGATGCCCGAACGTGTTGCCCATATTGCCTTAATTAAAAAGACCTGAGTCTTAAGATTTTAACAGCGATCGCATAAGAGTACCGCCCAATCACATGCGATCGCAAGATACATCAGGCGATAGAGATTCACTAATAGACTCAATGAGCTGTAAATAAGATATTATTTCGCCTTCTCAGCTTTTCAATCGTGGAGTTTCGGCTTCGCGGTCAATTTCTTGGGATTCTTTTTGGTTGAGTAAGTTATTGAGCAAGGTTTTAGCGATCGCACCTAAACTATCGATAATTAATTCATACTCTAAAGCCATTAGTCTCAAATCCAGTATGTACTGACAATTAGGTTTTCGTCGGCGATGAGCAAGTCCTCAGAAGTAATAGACGATTGCTGAAGCCCTGCCTTTCTAAAGGGTGTATTCCACTGAAACTCGCTGTTATTTTCAAAAATCAAGACAAATAAAAAGCGCCCCCCTTGTGGAGAGCGCTTTTTCTTAGGCTAAATTCTTAAGAATTAGCCGTTGATAACCGGAGCGGTTAAAGCCACAGGAGCTGCTTCACCAGCCGCCAAGTCGAGGGGGAAGTTGTGAGCGTTACGCTCGTGCATCACTTCAAATCCCAAGTTAGCGCGGTTGAGTACATCAGCCCAGGTACC
>NZ_DATNPA010000108.1:0-5505 GCF_036703385.1 Allocoleopsis sp.
TTCCTCAGCGAACTTATTCCTATATCTATCCCTTGGATGCCCAGAGGCTCAAGGATTTGGCGTACTCGTTTGAGGAAGTGGGAGAAGAGAGGAAGATTCCGGAGCATCAAAGGCTCAAAGAGTGGGTGAGTGAATGGCAAAGGCTGTTTAAGTCGGAGTCGCCGCCGATGTTGAGTGTCATGGAGGATAATGGCGATCGCATCAAGCTAGTTGATACTCGACCTTGTGCAATTGAGCAGGAAATCAGTTTAGATGGGTTAGCTTATCAAATTTATGTGGAATGCGATCGTACTTTGACATATCGGGAACTTTTGAATGCTCTAAATAAGAAGTATGGATATGAGGTTTCCTGGGATGAAATTCAGTCGGTTGTGGAGGAGTTACAAAAGCGCCGAATTTTGTTGGAACTCAATGGGAGATTGCTCAGCCTTGCTGTGAGGGAACTGATTGTGCCTCTGTTGGATGTCAAAGAACAACCAGCAGGGTATGTAGATGTTCAACGTTATATCGGCGATAGCCGGAAAGCCTTTTGGGAGTTATTCAGAAAAAAGGTGCCAACTTAAGTTGAGATTCCGTGTCAACCGAAGTATAATTTCCCCAGTTGATTTTGTGAATAAATGATGATTACTCAAAAAACCTTAACAAAAAAAAACTTAACGATTTCGCAAGGTCTAGACCAATTCATCCAATTAATTCTGAAAGACCAAACGCTGCAAGAAAAGCTGCAATCAGCTCCTGATCAGGACAGCCTTGTGAAGCTTTCAGTTCAGCTAGGCGCAGAAAACGGCTGCAATTTCACTCCTGAAGAGGTGAAAGAGGTTATCGAGAGAGAAAGTGGAGAACAAAAAATAGTTTACCCAATAGCAGATATATTTGAACCTACTGTTGCAAACTATTAAATTCAGGGATTGCATAGAGGGAAACTGAATTGCATTTTTGGCGCTTTTAGAGTGAAAAAATGAGCGCTCCTACATTGTTATAGTGTAGTGGCTAGTAACGATAATTTCGATACTGGAGTTCTGATACGTGAACAGCTCAATGGCAGATTACCTAAAAGTTGTGGCTTCCCACCTTCATCCTGAGCTAGTTTCTCCTCTTGCCTTATCCCATATCCAGGCATTAGCCCAAAATTTACCTCCTTGTTCTTTGGCTGGGTTTGAATGTCGTCTGAGTGCTGAGCAATCTAACGTAGACTTCCAAGTCAATCTTGGTTCTTGGTTGCCTCATGCTGAATTTGCCACGAACCTTTCTAACTCATCCTATCCTATATGGAAAGCCTTTCAAGATTTTTGTCAAGAGTGGACTGATCCAACATCTTTATTGCACCGAAATATAGACAATCTCTGGCTGGAATTCGATCTGGACGAGCAGCCTTCAGAGGTGCCAACGCCCTGTGTTTTTTTAGCCCTGAATCAGAAAATAGTCAGTGAGGCTCAAGAGTTGATGCAAATAACTCTGAGGTTACTGAACTATCCAACTTCCTTACTGCTAGAGTCAAACCTTAGGCTATGCGTTGATTCCCTACCTAGTGATGCAATAATAACCCATCTCGGTGCGATGCTGTCTCGTCCCAATAAGGTGGTAAGGCTGAATGTTAAGGGGATTCCTCCAGAGAATTTATTGGATTACCTCATGCAAATTGGCTGGAAAGATCAGACAAATGAACTTTCTATCCTTGTCTCGACTTTATCTGAGTTTGTGGATAACGTTGTCTTGACCTTTGATGTTGGTGAAACTATTCATCCTAGAATTGGTCTAGAATGCTTTTTGGAAAAGCAGCCCCGATTTGAACCGCGTTGGCAATTATTCTTGGACTATTTAGTTGAGAGAGGTTTGTGTACCGCCGCTAAGCAAAATGCTGTGTTGGATTGGCCTGGATTTTCCCAAAAAGCTGAGCTGCAAGACTTATGGCCTATGAATCTGACATGGAGCCATCGTTTACTAGGTTCCAATGCATTGAGCATCTTCTGGAGAGCAATCAGCTTTATAAAAATTGTCTATCACTCAGGCATTCCTTTAGAAGCTAAAGGGTATTTAGCATTTGGTCATAATTGGTTTAATGTTAGTGCCTTAACTCAAAGCAAACTGCAAAAAACTGAGGTTACCAATCAGACAAGTTGGCTCAAGAGCGAGGAGAATGGAGCTGAAGTCTCCCAATACATAGAACAGGTTCGCAGCTATTATGATCGCATGAATCCACTGATCCTGAAGTATGTGGGAAAAACCTACCAGTCGGGTCTGTTAACGAATAACTCAAACACTGACTTTTATAGAGAAACTAACCTTTATTGTGCTGCTCAAGCAGGTATTCAGTCTGGGTATTACATCCTTGATGCTGGCTGTGGGGTTTGTGGCCCAAGTATTGACATTACTCAGCAGATTGAGGGAGTCCGAATCGAGGCTATCACTCTATCTGTAGCTCAAGCTAATACGGCTAAGAAACTAGTACAACAGGCAAGACTAGCGGAGCGAATTCAAGTTCATGTCGGTGACTTTCATAACCTTCCCTTTGCAAACGAGGTTTTTAACCTAGTATTTTTCTTGGAATCTATTGGATACTCTTACGATTACCAACGTCTCTTTGCTGAAGTTTACCGAGTGCTGCGGCCGGGAGGAAGCCTCTACATCAAAGATGTTTTTAGCAAGGAGTTTCCTTTATCCAACCAAGAGCAACAAGAATTGGCAGAATTTGACCGAGTTTATGCTCAGAAAACGCCCAGTTTGAGTAAAGTATTGGAGAAAATTTCAGGGATTGGTTTTGAGAAAGTCATCAGCCGTGATTTGAGTGAAATTCTCAGCGCTCAAGAGTTTAACAATGCAATGATTGAGTTCAAAAATGGATTTTCATGCTTAACAGAATTTGGTAAGTTTCACTACCGTCAATTCCAATGTTTGCCAATATTCTTCGGAGAAATTAAGGCTTACAAGCCTAGCTGATAATGAATCGGTCACAGGAATTCGGTTGCTCCTCGATCTGGTGCTGTGTTTGAGAGCAATGTCCTAGCAGAGTTAGTTTATCGGGTGTAGGTGAAATGCAATTACTCGCTCCGCAACCTAGCTGAGTTTGAGCCTGCACGCTAGAAATCCCCAGCAATTCTACTTAGGCTCAAGCCGGATAAGGCCATTTGGCTCATTCTTAAAGATTTTTCATTCTTACCGTTGGAAAACATAAGAATCTGGTATACTCTGGCGGTAACTTTTGGAAAAACTATATGTCTAGAGAAAACTTAGAGCGATTTCTCCAAGTTGTACTGGAAACTCCAGCTCTGCAAGAACAGATAGTGTCAGCGCCTGACCAAGACAGTGTTGTGAGGCTAGCAGTTCAGCTCGGTGAGGAAAATGGCTATAGTTTCACTACTGAAGAGGTAGTCGAAGAAATACAACGATACGCACAGCAACAAAATATAGAAGTACGCTTTCCATTAACCGATATAGTTGCCACCCCTGTAACCTATTAATCCAATCGATTGTCTAAGGATTTATCGCGGAGTTAGGGAGATATGGAAAGGGTATCCAACGAAGAAGTACAGATGAAAGGTTCAATGGCAGATTACCTGAAAGTGGTTACTCCCCACCTTCACCCTGAGTTAGTGTCTCCTGAAGCTATGTATTATCTTCAGGGATTAGCCCAAGTCTTACCTCCCTTCTCCCAAGCCATGTTGGAATTTCGTCTAGGCGTTGGTCAGCCTGAAGTGGACTTATCGGTCTTTTTCCACCGTCGCACCTTACAATTACCAGATAAATTTCTGACTCATTTCGTATGGCAGTCTCTGGAGCAGTTTTGTAGAGAATGGGTTGAGCCAACATCTCTACTGTACCGTAGAGTGAGATATATTGGACTGGAATTTGATCTACATGAATTACCTTGCAAGGTACCAATTCCCTGTGTTTTCTTAGCTTGGAATCAAGAAACAGTCATAAATAATCAATCACTAATTGAAATAGCTCTCAGGCTCCTAAATTATTCTGTTTCTTCAAAACTTGAATCCAATCTGAGGCTCTGTGTTGAGTCCCTACCTAAGGGTGCGAAAGTCGAGCATCTTGGGGCGATGCTTTCTCGTCCATGTCAGCCTTTAAGAGTAATAATGAGCGATATTCCCTTAAAGAGGGTAGCAGATTACTTGATACAAATCGGCTGGGTAGATCCGACAAGTAAATTTTTCGATCTCCTCTCATCTCTAGAGAATTTTGGAGATATTCTTCGTCTTTTGTCGTTTGATATCGGTAATACTATCCATCCCCGAATCGGACTGGAATTTTTTCCAAAAAAATCGTCTCTAGATGAATCTCAATGGCAACTATTTCTAAACTATTTGATTGAAATAGGTTTATGTAGCCCAGGTAAGAAAAATGCTCTTCTAACTTGGCCTGGACTCTCACAAAAAGCCGATCATCTAGAGTTATGGCCTAAAGAGCTGACTGGAGGCGAGCTTTTACTAGGTTCGAGGGCATTCAGTATTTTTTGGAGAACAATTAACCATATAAAAATTGTTTATCAACCAGGCAGTCCTTTAGAAGCTAAAGGATATGTGATGTTTGGTCATCAGTGGGTTTATGCCAATCCCTTAACTACTGGCTGTTAATCCCAACTTCAAGCAAACTAGAGGCAGCCGTTTTCGCTTTTGCCAACAAGATTGAGCTTGAGGGAATTTATGAAACTATCACCCTGCCTTAGCAAAGCTTTCGCTCTGAACTGTCTTTCAATTAGTGCAATTGCTTTATTCTTGCTTTTCCCTGACCATCTACTTCAGGCACAAATCGTTCCGGATAACACGCTGCCCGTCAACTCCCTTGTCACATCAGATGCCAATTCTTTCGTAATCAATGGTGGCACGTCCAGAGGCAACAACTTATTTCACAGTTTTGCTCAGTTTTCTCTTCCGACAGGCAGCACAGCTTTATTCAACAATATCGGCGATATTCAGAACATCATCAGTCGCGTGACAGGTGGCTCAATCTCCAATATTGATGGCGTAATCCAAGCAAACGGTACTGCTAATCTGTTTTTCCTCAACCCCAAGGGAATTGTCTTTGGTTCCAATGCATCACTCAATATCGGCGGCTCATTTTTAGGCAGTACTGCTACTAGTATAAACTTTGCTGATGGTACAACCTTCAGTGCTACCAACCCCCAATCTCAATCATTGCTGACAGTGAGTATTCCAGTTGGTCTAGGCTTCGGGAGTAATCCAGGAGCGATTCGTGTGCAAAACACAGGTCACAGTTTAACTGTTGCCGATCCATTAGTCTCACCAATCACAGGAGTAAGTGATAGCTCAACTGGTCTACGAGTGCAGGCAGGTAAGACTCTAGCACTGGTAGGGGGTAACGTTACCTTAGAGGGTGGTATTTTGACAGCACCCGAAGGGCGAATTGAGTTAGGCAGTGTTGGTTCTGGTTCGGTCAACATCAGTCCTACTCCCCAAGGCTTTACATTTGGCTATCAAGGTGTTCAAGCGTTCCATAATATCCAGCTATCTCAACGTTCATTACTAGATGCTAGTG
>NZ_DATNPA010000109.1:0-3238 GCF_036703385.1 Allocoleopsis sp.
GCACCCTCAACAATGCCTTTGTCATCGTTGATGAAGCGCAAAACACAACACCGGCTCAAATGAAAATGGTGCTGACACGCATCGGTTTTCGTTCTCGTATGGTGGTTACAGGTGACGTCACACAGACAGATTTGCCTGCAAACCAGCAGTCAGGGTTGGCAGTGGCTCAGAAAATCTTGCGTCCGATTAAAGAGATTGCTTTCTGTGAACTGACAACTAAAGATGTTGTCCGCCATGCCCTCGTTCAGCAAATCGTTGCCGCTTACGAGAAGCATGAGCAATAGGGGCATAGAGAATTAGGCAGAATTTTCTGTTCCTCTGCTAAGTCTGTCTTTTAAAACTGTAATACTTTCCTAATCCTTACTTAAATCTAATTCTATGACTGCTACCCTGAAAGAATTTTTGGAAGCTTGCGAAACGCTGGGAACCCTACGTCTTATTGTCACCAGTCGTGCAGCAGTTTTGGAAGCGAGAACTACGATCGAAAAGATATTTTATGCTGAATTACCCAAGGGAAAGTACGCCAATATGCACAAAGAAACCTTGGAATTTCACCTGAATATGGATGCGATTAAAAAGGTGAAGTTTGAAGAAGGTGAAGCAAAACGGGGAAATTTTACAACCTATGCGATTCGCTTTCTGGACGAAAACGAGGAATCTGCGTTGAGTGCGTTTCTGCAATGGGGTAAACCAGGGGAATACGAACCAGGACAGGTAGAAACATGGCAGGCACTGCGGGAGAAATACGGAGAAATTTGGGAACCCACTCCTGTTGTGGAGGTGTGATAAGTAGAAGTAGGCCGACATTAATATTTGTCTTGAGACAAGGCAGAGGGCAGTTCGCGCAGCGTTCTCCGCAGGAGTAGGCAGAAGGGAAAAGGATTTTAGTCTCTTATGTTTACACACCATTATTTATTTATGTCTACCTACTTATCAAGTAAGACAGTGTTGGACATCACTAGAGGGATGTTTAGATTTTGCCTAGCTGTGGTGTTACTGCTTTGGAGTGGTGAGGCACAGGCAGGGCAGTTGGCTGATCGCATGGCGCAGTTTCCTAATTGGGAGAGCAAACCCCCCGTTACCGCAGCACAGGGGGATTTGATTTATCCTGCTTGGATGGAGGGCACCTGGAACGTTACCAGCACGTTAGTTGAGCAGGTAGCACCGCTAGCACCAGAGGTGGTAACGCCGGGGTTTGAAAGCAATCGCCGCTATCTCAATCAGCCCGTTAGTTTTCTTGTGCGGTTTCAAGCTGTCACCCCTCAGTCATCTGCGATCGCAGAAAATCTTGTTCCTCTCAAACTGCAAAAATCGGGGCGCTCGCCGTTGCCCCAGCCCGGTAAAACGACTACAGTGGTAGCAGACCGTGAATTTAATGGATTGAATATTGGTAAGGCTTATTTAGGCGATCGCACTATTCAATCCGTCAAAGTCGATCCGAATTCTCCCAATCGCCAAATCACCTTTCTACGCACAGGGCGTCAACTCATCTCCATTGTTACGGGTCGAGCGGAGGAAATGCCAGCCCCGGATCGGTTTATTGGCACAGAGGTTTCAAACCAAATCTTTCGGGGAATACCTCAGCCTTATTTGAATCAGGTAGAAACGACAACCGCGTATCAGCGACAGGAATCGCCTACATTAGCGATCGAGGCTGATCAAGTCACTGCCATTTACCTCTCACCTCAAGATGCTGATTATTTTAAAGCGTTAGAGCGACCTGTGGCTCTCTATCGTTATCGATTAGAGCTTACTCCAGTAGACGCAACATCGCCTTCCTAACCGGGAAGCATCCCAATTTTATAGCCCCAATTTCGTAGGGGCACGACATATTGTGCCCTTGCCTTTGTGTATTCATTTAAAGAATTCAATACGAAGCGGTTGTGCGGCAAAAGTTTCAAAAATTACTCTTCTTCAGCGGGTTCATCATTCTGAGTCTTGGATGCTTCCATCTGTCTGACTACCTCAACATCCAAGCCTAACGCCTCTGCCACCTGCTCCACACTCCTTTCCGATGCCAACAGATGAGATGCTGCCGCCTGCCTCACTAGCTCGACATCTAAACCTAACCCTTCTGCTATCTGCTCCACACTCAACCCTAATGTCAACATGGGAGGCACTGCTTTTAACTTACCTCGGCGCTCACCTTCTTCTATGCCTTCCTGAAAAACCTCTTGATAAAATCTTGTTTGCTTTAGTTCACCTAAACCCAGCATTCGTTCTATCTCCTCCGGAGTTTTTTGGGGAAATTTATAAACAATTATCCTTTCTATCAATTGTATGAGTTCCCGCTTGGCGGCTTCATCAGCTATTTCAAGTCTTGCTTGGTTTATCAACACCCTAGCTTTTGCTCCAGCAGTTTCTTCTGGTTCTACCACTAATTTAAGGGTTGCAATGCCAATTGACTGCCCTAGCGTTGAACCGAATTCATCTAGATAGACACGACGGACGCGCTGACTGGCGAAGAATTCACGGTAATGTTTGATATCTCCTGTGTCTATCTCTTGAGTTGGATAGAGAACAACTGCACCCCAATAGAATATGGTATCGGTTTTCACGAAGCTTGAGAGTTCTCAATGTTTGGCAGAGTTCTTTGATTTTATAGTGCGTTAGCGAAGCGCCTCCAAGGGAGGATCGCACATTCACCTCATCCAAAAGGCGCTCGCACTTTCCCTCCAATGCGATCGCATGATGTTCCGTAAGCACTATGACAGTTGCGTCAATACTGTTTCTCTGTTTCGTGCAATCAAGTCTTGTGAGTATGGCTGCGATCGCACCTTATCCGCGTCAATTTATCTCACCTCTTGTCCTCTCAATACGTTCGCCCTCATGACATTGAGTATGGCTTGCTCAGTCGTGATCGCCCCTTTCCACAAGTCTATACTTACTTCTTCTATTGACTCTAAGACTTCTTTCCCCCATCCCCTCAGTACTTGACTAATTTCCTCTTGTGTCCTGGCTGGCAAAATACCGATTAATTTAGACTTTTCTAAATCTATTAATACCGCACAGTAATTTCCTTTTCCTTTGATCAGTGCTATTTCATCAATCCCTAATCTCTTCAATTCAGTGAGTTTTGATTCCAAGAGTTCTGCTGCTGCATCTTTTAACATCCTTTCTATCTCTTCTGTTGTCACTACCCCTTTTTTCGCTTCAGGCTTTGCCTACTATTAATTTCAGTTGTTTTGTCTCTCTTTTCTTCGCTCTGCTATAGATTTGGCATACTAAGTACTGAAGA